>DATBEF010000213.1:0-7447 GCA_036269625.1 Bryobacteraceae bacterium
ATTACTGACGTCCTTTAGGCGATGAGTGGCTTGAGGAGCGCGAGGATCGCCTGACCGTTGGGCGAACCCTGGCCGGTGCACGCGTCCCAGCCTTTAGCAGCAGCGTAGGTACCGTTATCTCCGCTCGTGATGTCGTTCAACGCTTTGTGTTCTTTCAGCGTGCTGTACAGGTCCCAATGGAAGAAGCCGACGTTCTTTCCAATCTCCTGATTCATCAAGGCGATGAGACCGGCCCATAGCGGTGCAACGGCGCTGGTGCCGCCGATCACGCCTTCCGAACCGTCGAGCAAGATGCTGTAGCCGGTATTGGGGTCGGCCACACCCGCGACATCGGGTACGCCGCGGCCGGTGAGCGCGGTTTTGCCTCCCGCGATGGGAAGACTGGTGAAGGCCTGGTACCAGGGCCGCGAGAAATGAGAACTGACGCCGCCTCCGGTAGCGCCGCCATCCGTGACGTCATTCCACACGGTTTCTGAAGTGATCTTTCCATTCGCGCTGATCAAGTTGGTTCCGCCGCAAGAGAGGACCCACGGGCTTGATCCGGGGAAGTCCACGTGATCGGCGCCGTCGCTAACGCCGTCTGATGACCCGCCATCGCCGGCTGCGCAGCATACGGAGATGCCGAGCAGGGCGGCATCGTGGAAAGCGGCATTGAAAGCGTTCATGGCTTGCGGCGCCCACTGAGACTCGGGACCGCCCCAACTGATCGACAAAACGGATGGTTTGCGGACCTGATCATGGACAGCCGCGTTGATGGCATCGAGGAAGCCCTGGTCCGTGTTGGTGGCGAAGTAGACTGCGATTTTCGCCCCCGGAGCAACGCCACCGGCGACTTCGATATCGAGCACAACCTCTCCGTCCGCACTGTTTGGATCGCCGGATGGGCTGTTTTGCGCGCCGTCCACCGACACGGCGGTGACGGCTACGTTGCCGATGCCGATCTGCTTCCAGTACTTCTTCAAATCAGCCGATTGGAATCCGCCGCCCAGTTCGATCAGGGCAATGGTTTGGCCTTGGCCGGTATTGGTTGGAAAGTTGTACAGCTCAGCTATCTGGCGCGGCGTGTACGAGGTGGACTGCGAGGCCTCAGGCTTAACCGCGTGGTAAGTTCGCGCGACTGGACGCTGGTCGAAACCTAGCACCGCGACAACCCGGTCGGTCAAGCATTCTGGAAGCTGCAAATCTCCCTCACGCGTGCGGACGATCCGGTTGCCCAAGCGCCGCAGTTCAAGCTTCGCGCCAAAAGCATCGGCCAACGCGGATAGCGGTCCTGAGATGGTCACGGAACGTGCAGCGGGATTGATGTGAGCGATGGTGAAGCGGTTTTCAGCCGCGAACTCTTCGATCGCCTGAAGATCGTCCGGATCTGCGCCGTGAACTTCGGCCAGCGATTGATGGCTCAGGCGGTTTGCAATCGGGTGCTGGTCTGAGGCGGCGATACGGCGTCTCAGAATTAGTGTTATTTTGATGATCTCGTCAGGTGCAGGCAGGCCTACGCGCTCCGAACCAACTGGATGGTCGCGATGGGTGCCGCACAAAGTCAGGTTAGACGACATAAGTGTTGGTACTCCTGCGCGAGATACTACCGGACGTTGGTAGCGACAAATGTGCAGTAGGGGTTTAGATTATAAAGCTCAAATGGCTGAATATGTTGGGTTAAGCAGGCAAGAAGGGCGGCTTGTCTTTGTTGTGAATACATTCACAAGCGGATGGAAACAGTCAGGCGGTGCGCCGGCGCTCAAACACGAAAGCACATCCGGCGAGGATGCCCGCCCAGACGGCCCAGACTGCTAGATAACCGCGATCGATCAGTAAACCCGCGATCAGCGGCGCGATGATCTGTGCAATTGATGTGAGGGATTGTGTCAGCCCGAGAATTACGCCCTGTTCGCGCGGGTGCGCCTTCTGGGTTATCAGGCTGGTCAGAGCGGGTCTGAGACCACCGCCTCCTATGGAAGAAAAGGCTGTCACGCCGAGCAATTGCGGGATAGTTCTTGTGAAGCCGGTGGCTGCGTAGCCTATTAGAGAGCTGAAGAAACCGAGCCGAACGACGTTCCGCTCGCCCATCCACTTCACCATGCGGCCAACAAGGCCGCCCTGCATGATGATGCCGATGAACCCTGTATAAGCGAATAGATAACCCACTTCATGCGTGCCGAGCGGCTTGCCGTGATATATAAACCGGCGCTCGGTAAAAAGCGCAAAGCCGGCGATGAATGTTGAGAAGGAAAAAGCGAAGCATAGCCACTGCCCGAGCAGCAGTGCCAGTTCCCGATTCTGGAAGAATCGGCGGTATTGGCCCCACGACAGCAAGGGGAGGCGCTTTCCACCAGGCCCGGACTCGGCCGCTGCCGCTTCATTCCGCTGGTGAACAATCTCACGCCTAGGGAGAATAAAGAAGGTGCACAGAATACTGGTAAACGATAAGGCGCAGGCCGCGAATATGGGCGCTTGATAGCCAAACTGAGAGAGATAGCCGGAGATTGCAGGTCCGATGAGAAAGCCAAGACCGAACGCGATGCCGATCACGGCGAACGATTTCGCCCGATTCTCCGGCTTACTCACATCGCTGATGTAGGCCTGGGCAATACTCAAATTTCCGGCCGTGATGCCATCTATAGCGCGCGCCAGGAAAACCATCCAGACCTGAGTCGAGAAGGCAAGAACCAAAAATCCCACCAAGGTTCCGAGTTGACTGATCAGGAGCACAGGCCGCCGCCCGGTTCGATCTGATAATTGGCCGAGCACCGGTCCGGCGAGTAACTGGCAGACCGCATAGGTTGAGATAATCGCCCCGACCACGAAAGGGGACGCGCCCAGGTGCTCAGAATAAAAAGGCAGTAACGGAAGAATGATGGTGAAGCCGAGGACATCCACTGCAACAATGAGGAAAATTGGCAGCAAGGGGGACGAAAATCGTCCCAATGGCTTCGCCTCGGCTGGTTCTACGGGAGACGGGGTCACTACTACGATCTTAGCGGGTCACCTGGGCCCGGCAGGTATACGGTCCTACCGCCGCTTTACCAGGAGGACGGTGAAGTCGTCGGCGAAAGCCGATTGACGGCTCCATTCGCGGACACGCGCTACGAGCGAGTCAATCATATCGGACGCGGGGCGGTCCTTATGGGCCCGCAAAAAGTGCGCCAGGCGTTCGTCACCAAACTCTTCCGCACCAGCCGGGTCGCGAGCTTCGGTGACGCCATCGCTGAATAGGGCAAGTACGTCACCCGGTTGCAGATCGACCTGGTAAGCCTGGTACTGAGACGTACTCTGAATGCCGAGCACCATACCGTTGCCGCGCAATTGTTCCACCGATCCATCGGCGCGTACCAACAAGGGGTAGTTATGGCCCGCATTCGCATAAAGCATCCGGCCTGTGGACGGCTCCAGCAGGCCGTAAAACAAGGTGATGAACTTGCCCAAGGGGCAGCGTGGAGCCATATTGCGATTCAGAGCCTCGACGGCCGAGGCTGGTTCGGGGCTGGTCTCGACCATCATGTGCACGCGGGCCTGCAGGCTGGACATCATCAATGCAGCCGGCAGTCCTTTTCCGGCGACATCGCCGACCACCAGGCCAAGCCGCCCATCGCCGTAGGGGAGAAAGTCGTAGTAGTCTCCACCCACCGTGCGGCAAGGCAGATTTGAGCCCGCCAGTTCATAACCGGGACATGCAGGAATCTCAGTGGGCAGAAGGCTGCGCTGGATTTCGCTTGCCTGACTGAATTCCGATTCCATCAATTTCTCGGATTGTTCGACGAGAGCAAGGCGCGCATGCTCAATGCGGATTGCGGCGACGTTGGCCATTACCGTCAGCAGGTCCAAATCCTCTTGAGTAAACGGCCGTATCAAGGCCCCCGTGTCCACGTAGATGAGACCGATCACCCGGTCTCCTGTCTGCAGCGGGACCGCCATGATGCTGCGCACGCTCTGGGTTACAATGCTGCGCTGCTCGCGAAACGCAGCGTCCAACTGCGCATCTTTAATCATCAGCGAGCATTTCTCACTTAGCACCCGATCGCGGACGGAGGTGCTGATAGTAAAGCCTTCGCCTTTGCTTGCCCGCAAGACCAGTTCGCCGTCTTCAAGGGTCAGGATCACGCCGCGCATGGCCTCAACGGCGGCGAGAGAAAGATCGAGAATTACCCGGAAAACTTCGTCGAGGGGCCGATGGCCCGCCAGCTCCTGCCCAGCGCGGATCAGGGCCCGGACCACGCGTGCCGTGCTCAGCGTCGAATCGCGAGAATAGCGGGCCTGGGAGGTAGTCTGTCCCAGCACCTTCTCGAGATTTGTGACAATCGTGGCCTCACGGAGAAACTGATCGTTCTGTGCAACGAACGACACCAGACCGCTTGACGTGGCGCCCGATTTCGAAATCGGCGCCGCAGTCTGCGCAGTAGTGCCCGTTACGGAGCCGGTCGAAGTGGAATCACGAATTTCGATAACCAGGTGGCCGGCATAGATGCGGTCGCCAGGCCGCAGCCGGTGAGCTTCTTTCAGGCTGGTTGCATTCACGATAGTTCCGTTGCGGCTGGCGCAGTCCTTGACGAACCATCTATCGTTCTCCCGCTCGAATCGCAGGTGATATCGCGACAGCCACGGGTCCTCGGGATAAGCTAAATCGTTCTCGGCCGAACGGCCGAGCGAGACCGCGTCCGTCTCCAACGGTACAGTCGTCGAGGACCCTTCAGGTCCCGAAATCAGCAATTCCATCTGCCGATACCTAAGCTAACATCACCGGAAATCAAGGTCGTATTGAGTTGTACAAGTACTGTAAGGACTATCCCGCAGGAGAGCCGCCCCGCCACGGCTATCGGGTTGAGGCTGATTCAACCGGCTCGGAATCGTGTATAGCACCCGTTCCTGGGGTCCCTGTAATCAGCCGCGCGCCTCGATTATAGGTGAGATATTGCAATCCCCATTGGACAAAAACCAGGATCCGGCTCTGAAACTCCACGATGTACATGAGGTGAATGAACAGCCATACCAGCCACGCCGGAAGGCCTGCCAAGTGGACGCCGAAGACGTTGGCGACGGCTTTGGCCCGTCCGATCACGGCCAGATCTCCCTTATCGAAATAATGGAACGGCGCCGTGCGCTTTCCTCTCAGTCTGCTGACGATTGCGTTTGCGGCGTATTTGCCTCCTTGCATTGCAACTTGGGCTACTCCCGGGAGAGGTTTGCCTTTCTTATCCGTCGCGAATGCCAAATCGCCCACGACAAAAATGGCCGGGTAACCAGGCACTGTTAGATCAGGCGCGACCTGAATTTTGCCCGATTTCTCAGTGGGAGCACCGGTTCGGCGGGCCAATGTTCTGCCGAAATCCGAGATGGCAACCCCTGCCGCCCACAGCACCGTCTTCGATGCGATATGCTCCCGATTGCCAACCTTATCCTCAACCGTGACCCCGTTGTCGTCAACGCAAGTTACTTTGAGCCCGCCCCGAGTCCGGACTCCTAATTGAATGAGGAACTGCTCCGCTTTATTGGACAGGTCTTCCGGATAATTGCCCAGAACGCGCTGCGCCGTATCGACAATGATAATTTTCGCCTCTTCCGGTCTGATGGAGCGAAATTCACTTTTAAGGGTGTGATTCGCAATCTCACCCAGTGCGCCGCCCAACTCGACGCCAGTGGCTCCGGCTCCAACGATGACAAACGTCAGCCACGCCCTTCGTTCCGCAGGATCATGCGTGCGTTCCGCTATCTCGAAAGCCAGCAGGATTTTTTGCCGGATTCTAGTAGCATCTTCGATCGATTTCAGGGGTGGCGCCCACTTATTCCATTCATCGTGTCCGAAAAAGGTGCTCTGCGATCCGGTGGCGACAATTAGGGAATCGTATTCTACTTGCGCACCGTCGCTGAGCAGAAGCTTCTTGCCTTCCGGATCTATGTCTACGACCTCGCCTAACAGCACTTGGGTATTCTGCTGCCTGCTGAGCACGCCGCGGATAGGAGCAGCAATCTCGCCGGGTGAGAGCGAGCCTGTTGCGACTTGATAGAGCAGGGGCTGGAAAAGATGAAAGTTTCGCTTGTCGATCACCGTCACAGAAACCGGTGCGTGCTTTAGGGCCTGTGCTGCATAGAGACCGCCGAAACCGCCGCCCAGAATCACTACCCGATGTTGGCTCGCCATAATGAGTTAGATGTTGCGCGGCCAAGTTTTGCCGCTCGTGAATCACCCGTTGCCGCGATTCTAGTTTGTGGCCGGGATTGCGAAAGAAAACTGAGCGCCATGGTTGATTTCCGAGTCCACCCAGATTCGGCCGCCGTACCGCTCTAAGATCTTTTGACAGATGGCCAGCCCTATGCCCGTGCCCGGGTACTGCCCCGCGCCATGCAACCGTTTGAACAATCCGAAGATCTGATGGGCATAATGCGGATCGATGCCGATACCATTGTCTCCTATCGAAATAACCCACTCACCGTTCCGCAAGGCGGCGGAGACCCGCACTCTGGGGGGCTCATTACCGCGGTATTTCAGAGAATTGCCGATGATGTTTTGAAATAACTGGGTCAAGTGCACCTCCTCGATCGGAAGCTTTGGTAATTCCCCGTCCACCTCGACGACCGCACCGGCCGAACTGATCGCAGTATGCAAATTCGCGAGTGCTTTATCGAGCGCCTGGCGGAAGTCAATCGGCTTGGTCTCCGTTGCCATGGGCATACTGCCCGCTCGCACATATAACAGGAGGTCGCGCATTAAGTCTTCCATACGCTTAGCGCTATCGACCACGAGTTGAATCATCTCTTCCGAATCGGGGTCAAATCGGCCTGTGTTCCGGCGCGCGAATAGCTGCGTGAACATAATGACGTTGCGCAGCGGCTCCTGTAAATCGTGACTGGCCGAGTAAGCAAACTGGCTCAAATCTTCATTGGCCTGCCGCAATGCAGACTCCGATTGTTTACGCTCATCGATATCGGTGAAGGTGCCGAACCACCGCTCGGGCGCTCCTCGGTGGTCCCTGATCGGAATAGCGCGTCCCAGAAACCACGTGTATCGGCCCGTTTGAATGTTTTGGACGCGGCACTCTACTTCCAAGGCTTCGCTATCGCCTCTCGACTTATCCCAGGTATTCAAGAAGTTCTCGAGATCGTCCGGATGGATCACGGTCGCCCAAATATCGCTGGTGAAGCGATCTGGCGGCAGTCCGATTCGCTCTCGCCAGCGTTTGTTTCCGTAATCGACCACTCCGTCGCGGTTGGCGGTCCATACGATTTGAGGCATGGAATCAGCTAGTTGGCGATAACGTTTGGCCGATTCTTCTGTGCTGCGCTCAGCCCGCCTTCGGTCAGTGACGTCGCGGAACACCATAACTACGCCGGTAATCTTCGCGTTTGCGTCCGCGATGGGAGCGCCACTATCGTCAATGGGAATTTCTGTTCCATCGCGCCGAATCAGTAGCGTGTGATTTGCCAATCCGGTTATGGCGTTCAGACGTCTGACCTT
>DATBEF010000037.1:0-3525 GCA_036269625.1 Bryobacteraceae bacterium
TCCGGAAGAATGGCTTCGATGGATCGGGCCCCTGCGCCACGGCGACTGCTTTTTGTTTTACCGCCGTCTCAAGAAATAGAGGTTGGACCGGTAAAGGCTTAGTCTGCGGCAAGGGGGCTTGCACCACGCGAAAGCCGATGCAGGCAATGGCGCTATTGAAGGACTGCGCCAAGCTCGCGCGATTTGCGGAGCGCGCATAATACGCGAGTTCCGCCGGGAAATGTCCAGTGTGTTCTCCATGCTTCTGGTCACGGTCATCGAGGCCGCCGCCACGGATCACCTTGGCCATTCCGGAAGCCGGACCAACTGGATCGGTTTGAGGCCGGTTGGGATATGGTCCGTACCAATCGGCTACCCATTCGGCAATCGCCGCGTTCATGTTTTTGACTCCCCAAGCGTTTGGTGCCCCCAGCGCGGGAGGCTGATTGCCAGATGAAAAGGGAGTGGTGGTTCCGGCGCGACAGGCGTACTCCCATTCGGCTTCTGTCGGCAACCGATAAGGCTTGCCTTCTTTGCGGCTCAACCATCGACAGAACGCATCGGCCCGGTCCCAACTTATTCCGGAAGCATAGGGCGCGTACTCGGTGTTGCCGTTAAAGGCGGGGTCGAATTGCCGAAATTGGTCAATCGTTACTTCTGTCTCGCCGATTAAAAACGGATATGTGATGGTAACGCGATGCGCCGGGTGCTCATCGAAATCTCCATCTACGGGCCGGCTCACTTCCAGACCTCTGCCAGTCAAAAGAGCAGCGGGCAACGGTTGCGCATCTGAACCCATAACGAAGGAGCCCGGGTTGATGCGAACCAGCTTGATTCCTAGCGGAACAGGTGCGCGTGCCGCGCCAATCCGAAAGCCCGCAACAATAATGAGAGCGGAACAGATTGGCAATGCAGCCAAACGAACGTTCATGAGAGATCAGCCTTTGGTTTTCAGGGAGTCGGCAACCTTCGCTGCCGTGTCCACCAGTGTTTCCGCGATTTCCTCCTCGCGTGACGGAGTGATTCGAACCATGGGGCTGGAGACGCTAATTGCCGCAACCACGCGGCCGCCGGAGTCGTGGATAGGAGCGCCAATACAGATACCGCCGAGAATTGTCTCCTGCCGGTCGAAAGCATAACCGCGCCTCCGGATGGTTGCGTATTCTTCAAAGAGAGTGCGCCGATCCACGATGGTGTATTCGGTGCGCCGATAGAGGCCGTAGATCTCCAGCATGTGTTCCGCCAGAGCGGGCTCCTGAAAGGCTGCAATCGCTTTGCCCAACGAACTGCAGTGCGGCGGGAGCACTCGCCCCGGCCGGTTTGTCATTCGGATCTCGTGAAATGTTTCAACAGTATCGAGCACTCGCACCTGATCGACAAAACGATATGCAACCGTCGCTGTCTCGTCGAACCGTCTGGCTAGCGTGTGCAAGTGAGGGCGAAGCGCCAGACGGAATCGCTCAGCGCGTTCATAAACTCGCCCGTAGAGCAGTTTGTCGGGCAGCCGGTACGATCCGTCTTCATTTTGGAGCAAATAGCCGTGGCTTTTTAGGGTCAGCAGAATCCGGAAGAGCGAGGATTCCGGCGAGCTCACTTGCTTGGCGATTTCCCTCAGGTTGAGTGTGGTTTGTTCATCGCTGAAACATTCCAGGACCTCCAGCCCGCGAGTGATGGCCTTGAGCTGATATTGATCTGCAGCCAACCCGGAATGCGGAGGAAGCGCGGAGCCGGCCTTCGGTTTGCGGCGCCGCTGTGGTAGCGCTGGCGTTGATGAGGATTTTGCCACGTTACTAACAGCCTACCTTCCTGTGCGCCGCCTCGTCAAACAAACGAAAATTACCTTCCCAAACTGAGAACTATCTATGTCAAACTACCACAAGAATGCTAAAACGCCGTCAATTTGTTCTTAATTTGGTCGCAGTGGCGGCGGGGACGAAGGCGTTGCGCGCTCAACAAGGTGAATCGCCGCACCCGACTCACTGGAGGGTCGAAGGGCATTCGATGGCGCGGAGATCGCCGATTCTGGACGCGTCAGGCTTCCACAAATACGTTGAGTATTTCAATGGGATGGCGCCTGAAGACATAGACACGTATATCCCCAATGACCTTTCGTGGCAGTGGATGAGCGAGAACATTCCTTATTTTGCCTGTTCGGACCGGCAATTGGAGGAGACCTATTATTACCGGTGGTGGGCGTATCGAAAAGCGATCAAGCAGACGCGCAAAGGCTTTATCGTCACCGAATTCCTGAAGCCGGTGAAGCATGCCACCGAGTTCAACGCGCTCAGTTGCGCGTTCGGCCACCATTCGGCCGAGGGGCGATGGCTGCACGATCCGAAATATATTGACGAGTACACCGCATTTTGGCTGAAGTCGGGACCGGGCGGCGGATTGCAACCGCGGCTTCACCAATTCAGCGGGTGGGTTGCGGCGGCTGTTTATGAGCGTTGGTGCGTCGCTGGCGACACAAAGTTCCTATTGTCGCTGCTGGACTCGCTCGTGTTGGATTACCAAACGTGGGAGCACGAGCGCCAGTTGCCGAACGGCCTGTTCTGGCAGAGGGACGTTGCGGACGGAATGGAGAGCTCGATCAGCGGAGGCCGCAAAGTCCGCAATATGCGCCCAACCATCAACAGCTATATGTACGGCAATGCCTGCGCAATAAAGGCGATAGCCGATTGTGCTTCGAGACAAGATCTGGCCGCTGAGTTCTCCGCCAAGGCGCGTCGGCTCCGCGAGCTGATTCAGGGTCACCTGTGGAACAAACAGGCGGGCTTCTTTGAAACTGTTCTGGAATCGGGCGCCATGTCGGGAGTACGCGAGGAGATTGGCTTCATCCCGTGGTATTTTCATTTGCCGGAAGCGGGAAAAGGATACGAACGCGCATGGGATCAGTTGATGAGCAATAAGGGGTTCCGCGCGCCATATGGCTTGACAACAGCAGAGCAGCGCGACCCGCGCTGCCGCATCGTTTACGGCGGAGACGATTGCCAGTGGAATGGTCCGGTGTGGCCGTTCGCTACGACTCAAACTTTGACGGCGCTCAGCAACGTGCTGAACGACTATCAACAGGATGTGGTCTCGAAAGAAGACTATTTCGCTACGCTTATAACGTATGCGCAGAGCCAAATCCTGCAGCTACCCGATGGCCGCCGCATTCCGTGGATCGACGAGAATCTGGACCCGTTCACGGGCGAATGGATAGCGCGCCAGCGGAAGATCGATAAGGGAACGTTTTATGGGCGGGGCGATCACTACAACCATTCCTGTTTTGCCGATCTCATCATTACCGGCCTGGTGGGTTTACGTCCCCGGCCGGACGAAGTGATTGAGTTAAATCCGCTTTTGCCGGACAACAAGTGGGAATGGTTTTGCCTCGACAATGTGCTCTATCGCGGCCACATCATTTCTGTCGTCTGGGACCGCGCGGGCACAAAGTTCGATCGTGGCGCGGGGTTGACCTTATTCGTGGACGGCAATTTAGCTGGGCAGAGTCCGGGACTCGGGCGTCTGAAGGCGAAGCTTGGGAAATTGCCAGCTTAACCC
>DATBEF010000043.1:0-17791 GCA_036269625.1 Bryobacteraceae bacterium
GAAGGCTTCATGCCGAAGCCATGGGCGCCGGCCGAATAGATGTGCATCTCCGATGAGACGCCCTGCTTTTCAAGATCCAGATAGAGATTTACCGTGGTCACCACGTGCGAGGGGTCGTTATCCGCGCAAACCAGAAAGGTCTGCGGCGCGTCTTTCGGAACCGTGATCATGCCTTTGTCATAACCGGGATAGACCAGGACAGCAAAATCCGGACGTGAACTGACGCGCTCAATCGGATCGGATGAACTATCGTTGCCGGCATCGAAACGCGTCTCGATCAGCGCTGCGACAGCGCCCCCCGCGGAGAAACCGATGAATCCGATACGCGCAGGGTCCACGCCCCACTCAGTGGAGCGGCTGCGTACCATGCGCATGGCGCGTGCCGCATCATGAAGAGCGTCGCCTTCCACCGTGTAGTGCGAACCAGCCGCCTTGGCTAGCCGGTACTTCAAGACAAATGCCGCAATGCCATTGTGATTGCACCAATCGGCAATGTCCCAACCTTCTTTGTCGATTACCAGCGAAGAATGCCCGCCTCCGGGCGCGATCACCATGGCCATGCCGTTGGCCTTCTCCTTCGGCGGAAGAAACACATAAATAGATGGGTAGTGCACGACAGTAAAGCGCTTGGGCAGCTTGGGATTGCTTGAGGATTGGAACACTTCTGGTGCGGTGACGTCTTCCGATCCTGGAGCGCCGTTGGGCCAGAGGCGAATCTCGTCGCCGCGGTCAATAGCGAACGTCAGTCCCGCGAACAATAAAAAGCAATAAGCAATTCTGGTGATCATGATTCGAATTGGCGCCAGCATATCAAAGGCGAAAAAAGCCGCTTGACTCTGGAGATAGGTCCAGAGTGTATGCTGAGGCTGGAGCTTTTGCCGGGAAGAGCCTTTATGCCGCACGGTGTCCAGATTGGCAAACTCAGCCGCGAAACGGGGCTGAGCGTTGATACTATCCGGTTCTATGAAAAGGAAGGTCTGCTGCGCCAACCGCCGCGGAGTCAGGGTGGGTTCCGCCTTTACACCGCGACTGATGTCGAGCACCTGCATTTCATCCGCTGTGCTCAGGAGCTAGGCTTCTCGTTGGCCGAAGTGCGCGAGCTGTTGCTCCTGCAAGACGAAAACACGCAAGCCTGTCCGCAGGTGCGCGACCTTATTCGTCAGAAGCTTGACTCCGTCTGCCGCAAGATGGCCGACTTAAAAAGGCTTGAGCGGGCGCTGAAAGAGGCGCTCGGACAATGTGAGAACGCGCTACAGCGCCACGCTGCGGAAACGCCGCGATGTCCCGTCCTGGAAAGACTTGCTCGAGCTGAGCATCATGGAAAGAGAATCGCTAATGAAAGTTGAAGTGCTGTATTTCAACGGCTGCCCGAACCACCAACCCAGCGTGGAACGTGTTCGCGCCATACTCCGGCAGGAGCGGGTATCAGCCGAAGTGTCGGAAGTCGAGGTGACAGACGAATCAGCGGCAAAGGCTCTGGCGTTTCCGGGTTCTCCGACAATTCGCATCAATGGGCTGGATATTGAGCGTGCGGTGCGTGGTTCGGCAGATGTCGGGTTTGCCTGCCGGCGCTATCCAGGCGGGCTGCCTTCGGAGGAAATGATTCGCGGGGCGGTGCGGGAGGCGTGCGGCCAATGAACATGACCGGCCAAACCACCATTGAAAAACCCGCCGCTAAGCCGGCCATCCGCCACGCTGACCACACGGTGCTCACAAGCCTCGCGGCAATAGGAAGCGTTCTTGTCGCCTCAAGCTGCTGCCTGCCGGTGCTGCCCTTTGTGTTTGCGGCGGGCGCGGCGGGCGGCTCGGCCTTCCTCTCAGCGGCAAGGCCCTACCTGCTTGCGGTCTCCGTTCTGTTCATCGTCTACGGGTTCTATCAGATGTGGCGGGCCAAGCAATGCCACCGCAAGCCGGGTGTAATCAGGACGCTTGTCCTGTGGACCTCAACCGCTTTCGTGGCCATCGCTCTTTTCTTTCCGCAGGTCATGGCGAACATCGCCGCCAATCTGCTCGCCCGGTGAATTTCACAATGCGGCGCAAATCCATTCTGGCCTCCATCGCTGCCCTGGTTGTGATTGGTGCACTGGTCTATTTTTATGGCGGCAGCCAGGTCCCGTCCGGTCAGCCCCCGCTTGCGCGCCTGACGACGCAGAACCTCTCGCAGATTGAAACCGCATTCAATGCGGCAACGACTGATGTGCGCCTGCTGGTGCTCTTATCGCCCACTTGAACCGTATGTTTGCAGGGGGCCTCTGCAACGCAGCAAGTGCTACGGGAGTTCGCCGGGAAGCCTGTGCGGGCTTTTATCGTGTGGGAGCCGGTCCTGCCAACCGATTGGGGAGCACCGTCCACAGCGGCGCTTAACAGAATCGCGGATACGCGCACCGCCCAATTCTGGGACAGCAAGCGGCTCATTTCTCATATTCTAGGTGAACACGACCGCCGCAGCGTCGTGTGGGACCATGTCGCCATATACCCTGCCGGAGCTGTCTGGAATCAGCGGCCACCGCAACCGCTCTATGAGGGCGGGCCTGTGGTCCGGGTAATTGAACCCTTTCGCAATGCAGTTACCCGTGCCCTAGAAGCGCAAAGGGCGCGGATGCGCGCCGCCAGGCAATAGAGGAACTCGCCCGGTCTTCGGGTGGCGCGCTCAACGCCGCGACCGTTTTGCGCGAGTTTCCTAGAACCGCAAGATAACGCGCCTTACCGCAGAATGGCCGACTCTATTGATTCATAACGAACGCAAACATCTTGTCGCCCGCGCCCACCACCAGGTACTGGCGGTCGTCGAGTTCATAAGTAATCGCGCCATTCGTTACAGAACTGCCCAGGTTGGCATGCCATAGAGGTTCTCCGGTCGTGGCGTTCAGCGCAACCAGGTTGCTGCTCGGATCGCCGGCAAACACCAGGTTACCCGCCGTGCTCAGCAGGCCGCCGCGAATGCCGGGCGTTTCCCATTTGTGGCTCCAACGGACCTTTCCAGTGCGGTAGTCGAGCGCCTGAAGCATCGACTCCGCCCATCCGCCCTGGTCATTGCCGCCCCATCCTTCCGGCTTGTCGCTATCGTCAAAGATGTAGTAGATGCTGAAGGCGCGAGTCGCATTGATGTAAAACAATCCGGTAGCCGGGCTGAAGGAAGGCGGTGGCCAATTCGCTGCGCCTCCCTGATTCGGTGAGACCAGCGCGCCGGCAATTTGCGGCTCCTTGGCCGGATTTGGAATGGGCTCACCTTTTGCATCAACGCCTTTCGCCCAATTCGTCTTCACAAATTGTGAGGTGACATAGTCCTTTCCGGTTTCGCGGTCCAGCACAAAGAACCATCCGTTACGGCTCGCCTGCGCCAGTAATTTACGGTGCTTCCCATCGATATCGCCGTCAAATAAAACGGGCGTTTGAATGGCGTCCCAGTCGTGTGTATCGTGAGGCGAGGGCTGAAAATACCAGACCATCTTGCCAGTATCCGCGTTGAGAGCCACAATCGATTCCGTGAAAAGATTGGCGCCCGGCCGTGCTTTGCCTGCGACCACCGGCTGCGGATTACCCGTACCGATAAAAAGCGTGTTCAAATCCGGATCATAGGTACATGAAAGCCACGTCATCCCGCCGCCATGCGCCATCGCATCGGCGTTCGGCCAAGTTTCCGAACCTGGTTCTCCCGGCTTCGGTACCACCGACCAGTGCCACTGTAGTTCGCCTGTTGCCGGATCGCGTGCCTCCAGATAACCGGGACGGTCCAGATCGTCGCCGCTGACGCCCGTAATGATGTGATTCTTAATCACCACCGGCGCGGCTGATGCGTAATACATCTGATCGAGATCGCAAATCGCCTGATTCCACTGCTTCTTGCCGCTGTTCAAATTCAGCGATACAAGATTGCAATCCGGAGTCTCAAAATAGAGCGAATTGCCGGAAATGCCGGCGCCCCGATTCCCCAGATGAATGCCTCCCTTGGAGGTCCAGGTGTAAGTCCAGAGCTCATGACCAGTGCGCGCGTCGATGGCCCAGACCCTATCGGGCACCGTGAAATACATAACCCCATTCACGACCAGTGGAGTCGCCGAAATGCGGCCGCCGGAAGGATCGCCACCGCCAGAGAGCTGATACATCCAGGCCAGACTCAATGATTGGACATTGTGATCGTTGATCTTGGTCAGGCTGCTGAAACGCCGCCCTGAGTAATCCCCGTTGTAGGTTGGCCAGGAGTCAACCGGTGGGTGCAACAAAACGGAAGGATCCAGGCCGCCGCCTCCAGCGGAGGCAGACACAGGCTCAGCCGCGGGCGCAGGTATCAGTGGAAGCGCGGCCATCAATAAGGCCGAAATGAACTTCATTTAAAGGTCTCCAGATAAGCAACCACGTCGTGAATGTCCTTGTCTGTATATTCATCGAGTAGCTCAACGTGAGTGGCGTAAGGATCGTGTTTCTCGACTTTGACTCCAGGTCCACGCTCAAAGCTATGATATTGGCCCGACTCGTCTTGCAACGATACGTTGAAATCGTCAATTCGGTCCAGGACGCCGGTTACGCTTTCGCCGGACGCGGTGCTAACCGTAACAGTAACCGGTTTGCGCGAGTTCGTAGCAGACCGGCGGCCGAATGCAGCCGTCTGTGGAAAGACCACTTTCAACTGCAAAACCGCAGGATCATATTTGCTGGCAATGTGCGCTAAATCACCCGACGTTGAGTGACATTGACTGCACTTTCCTGGTCCATTGAAGAAGGCCTTTCCTTCTTTGGGATCGCCCACCAAAATATTGAGCACGTGGTTATAAGGTCCTGTTCGCAGCGTATCGCCCACCTGCTGGTGCAGGAAGTGAGACAAGTCAACAATTTGATTTTGCGTCAGCGTGACTGATTTTCCCTCCGGATGGCCTTTCGCAAGAAAGGGCCCGATGGCGCTTCCGTAGCGATCGTGAAGAACCAGTACCGAACGCACCAAGTCCGCTCCACGCTCACTCCCGCGCGCTCGTGTTCCGTGGCAGGTGATGCACTGAGCGATGTAAATGGTCCTTCCGCGCGCGGCCGCGTCTTCATCCACAATCTGCTTGTCATTCGCTCCTGCCTGATCAAGTAGGCTAGGACGCCGTTGCGTCTTGGCGTTCGCAACTGGGGCCCCCACTTTGTTCGTAGGCGGCAAGTTCTTGGCAAGATAGTCGACAACTTCTGCGAACTCCTCGTCTGAGCCCTTAGCGCCTCGGCTGATCATATTGGAAACGATGGCGCCCCACTGTTCACGAGTCATTCCCCGCCCAAGGATGATCTGCGCCGGATGGCATCCGGAGCATATTCGTTGAACGGTTTCTCTATTGGGAGCTTCTGGTAATTGCCCGCTTGGCTGTTGTCCCCAACCGCACCAGGGTGCGCAGCCGGCTACCAGCAGCAGGGCGCAAGTTCGTGTGATGATCGTCACACCCCGCTATATTATCAATGCCGCTTCTCAACGTTCTCGGCGATATACTCCCAGAGGTCATCCAGATTGAAGTCTGCATCAACGCTGAGGACGTATCCGCTCACGCCCTCGTCTTCCGTCGCTCGACGGATTTACGCTGCAACCGGGCGCGCGCCTCGACGGGGTTAATAGTCTCGCCACGATTGAGGGAGCGGAGGCGACGACCGAGTTCGTCGCTAAGCTCCGCCAATTGGGCAGTGCGCGCCGCACCCTGTTCCTCCAGAAGCCGGAGAGCTTCGCGGACGACTTCACTCGCCGAGTTGTACCGGCCCGATCGGACTTTCGCGTTAACGAGTTTTTCCAATTCCGGGGTGAGCGACACGTTCATGGCGACGTCCTACCCTTACCGTAGTGGCGATAGCGAGGATTGTCAATGTCTGCTATTAAAACATTCCCCTCTTCCAATGTAGTACCGTCCGATAAAAAGACGCTACCAAGCTTCGCGCCACACGCAGCGAGTGCAGGAGAACAATACGGCCCCGCAGAGGATGTCCAGAATCCCTTAGGATCTTAGAAAATACCTGTTTTCAGGAACCCACGTTTTGGGAATAGAGTAGACCGGCTCCCGTCCACGACCCATGTCTCTAACTGCGCTTGGGCCAACATGATTCTTAGGGCAATAAAGATGCCAGTGCGCTTGCGTTTGGTCTGAGTGCTCGCGAAGCAGCAGTGGCATATCTGTGCCTCCGCTAACGCACACGGGACAAAACGGTCCATCCGCTGTTCCGTCAGGGAGCGTCCTCCAATTCACAGAATGGTGAAACACATACGTTTTCAGTCTCTCGTTCTCTGCGTGCATCTGGGAAAGGCTCTCCTGCGCACTCAACAGGGCTTCTTTTGAAATCGATGATGTAGTCATACACTTCTGCCACACGGCCCGCGAACTCATCGGCCTTGAGGGTCCCGGCCTTCGCCGCATCACGTCGGTACGGAGCGAAGCTCGTGCCCTATGCCGATGATTTTGTCGTGCTGGCGGAGAGTCGGATGCGGGAAATCCGCATGTCCGGTTCGATGAGGGGGCGATCCGTCGTGCTTTGCATCGCGCGTCGCTCTACTCCACTCAAATCCCGCTAAACTGCCCCGTGAAGTCACCTTCGCATCTACCGGTGTACGAGCAATTCTTCCAAATGATAAACATTCCAGGTCCGAACGTCCCAGAGCCGAAAAAATCATGGCGCCACATCCCGCTCCGGGCCCTGACGTAAACTGACAGTACGCAACATGTGTGGCATTGCCGGATACGTTTCTGTAGCGCCGTCCAACGAACCGGAATCCTTGCTGAGACGGATGACGGACGCGATTGCACATCGCGGTCCCGACGATAGTGGCTACTATCATGACGACTTCGCGCACCTGGGACATCGACGGCTGAGCATCATTGATGTCGCCGGCGGCCATCAGCCGATGACGAATGAGTCCGGCTCGCTCTGGATCATATATAACGGCGAAATTTTCAACCATGCCTCCTTGCGTCCCGAGTTGGAGCAAGCCGGCCACCACTATCAAACGAGGTGCGACACCGAAACCATTCTTCACGCGTACGAGCAGTTCGGGCCGGCTTCTGTAGATCGATTTCGGGGCATGTTTGCCTATGTGATCTGGGACCGGGAACGGCGGCGGCTCTTTGCGGTGCGCGACCGCCTCGGAATTAAGCCGTTTTACTACTTCTGGAACGGACATACGTTCGCGTTTGGCTCGGAGATCAAAGCTATTCTTGCCCATCCGGCCGTGAGCGCGGACCTCGAAGAAGCGGTGCTGCCGGAGTACCTGGGTTTTGGCTATGTCAGTGAAGAAAGAACACTGTTCCGCGGCATTCGAAAGCTGATGCCCGGTCATCACGTAACTCTCGACTTGCGAGCCGATCGGCCCGAACCGCGCATCGACCAGTATTGGGACGTTCCCGTTGCAAAAGCGGACCAGCACACCACCGAACAGGACTTGATTAAGGAGACGCGCCGGCGTTTGGAAGAAACAGTGCAGATGCGCTTGATGAGCGACGTAGCGCTAGGCATGTTTCTGAGTGGCGGCGTCGACTCAAGCGCCATCGCAGCGATAACTCGCCGGTTGACCAACGGCCCAGTAAAGACATTTTCCGTCGGCTATGCCGAGAAGCAGTACAGCGAACTGAGCTATGCCGCGCAGGTGGCGCAGGCCATCGGCACGGAGCACCACACGATCGAAGTTGGCATCGACGATTTCTTCAACACGCTCCCAAAGCTGATCTGGCATGAGGACGAACCGATCACGTGGCCTTCCAGCGTCTCGCTTTATTTTGTTTCGCGTCTTGCGGCATCGCAGGTGAAGGTAGTCCTGACCGGTGAGGGCAGCGACGAACTTTTTGGCGGCTACGAACGATATCGCTGGAATCTTCTAAACGCGCGTGCGGCTGCCGCCTACGGAATCGTTCCCGGTTTCGTGCGCCAGGCAGTGCGCAACCAATTGGATAGCAGCAGCCTGCTGGGAGCGTCCGTGAGGCGGAAGCTGCGGCACACCTTTCTCGGCCGCGAGAATACCGTCGAGTCGCTCTTTCTCGATAACTTTTATTGCGCCTTCTCCCGCCAGGAGCAAAGTGCATTGCTCGACGCCCCGCCATCCGAGGTATACCGCAATTACCTGACGCATTGGAACGGCCGCGCTGATAGCAGCATGCTGTCACGCATGCTCTACGCCGACCAGAAGACGTATTTAGTGGAGCTGCTGATGAAGCAAGATCAGATGAGCATGGCGTGTTCAATCGAGAGCCGCGTGCCTCTGCTCGACCACACTCTGGTTGAATTCACCACCACTATTCCCGACCAGATGAAGATTCGCGGCAAGACCCAGAAGTATATATTCAAGCGGGCAGTGGAGGACTTGGTTCCTCGCGATATCGTCTACCGCAAGAAGATGGGCTTCCCGACGCCGATCCGGCAATGGCTCCTCGATGATCGGGCCACGCCGCTTTATGCGGCTTTGCGCGATAACAAAGGATTCCTTGCGTCAATTGTGAGCAGGCCGGCGTTGGATTCACTCATCTCCCGCCATTTGAGCAACAACGAAGATGCCACTGACCGGCTTTGGCGCTTGCTGAATTTGCAGCTTTGGGGCGATCTCTTTTTGACGGGCCGGCGCGACCGTTGGTGGGATGGGATTCTGCCGAGGGCCGCATCCTCCGCCGAACCGCTGTTTTCGCAATCATGAAGATCCTCTGGGTGAAGTCGGATTTCCTTCATCCGACCAATCGCGGCGGCCAAATCCGGACGCTGGAGATGCTGAAGTGTCTGCATCATCGCCACGAAGTGCACTTTATTGCTTTCGATGATGGGAAGAACCCGGAAGGTTTGAGGCGGTCCTCGGAATATTGTTCGCGTGCCTACGCAGTGCCGCACAGCGTTCCGCCTCGGCGTTCGCTGCGCTTTGCCGGGCAACTAGTGGAGGGTTTGGTTTCGCGATTGCCCGTCTCGGTGCGGCGCTATACGTCCGGACGCATGAAACGGCAGATTCAGTCATTGTTGGAGCAGAACCGCTTCGACAGTGTTGTCTGCGATTTTCTTTTCCCAGCGATGAACATCCCCGATCTGACTCGAACGGTGTTGTTCCAACATAACGTGGAGTCCATTATCTGGCGCCGCCACGTCGAGCAGGCCAGCGGTCCCGCCAAACGCGCTTACTTTCGCCTCCAGGCGCGCCGGATGGAAATTTTGGAACGCGCAGTGTGCCGGCAAGCAGGACAAATCGTCGCGGTATCGGATGTGGACCGCGATACGATGCGAGACATGTTTGGCATCGAGCGGGTGGCCGCCGTACCAACCGGCGTGGATCTGGAATTCTTCGCGCCGCCGGCTCTTGCGCAAGTGAAAGCCGATCTCGTCTTTGTTGGATCGATGGACTGGATGCCCAACATCGATGCAATGCGTTATTTCGCGAGCGACATCCTTCCACTGATCCGCAAAGGGCGGCCGAATTGCCGTATCGCGATCGCCGGACGCAAACCGGGTAGCGCGATACAGGATCTGGGGCGGCGCGATCCAAATATTATTGTTACGGGAACCGTTCCCGATGTGCGCCCTTACTTGTGGGGCAGCACAGTGTGCGTGGTGCCGCTGCGGGTTGGCGGTGGAACGAGGCTCAAAATTTTCGAAGCCATGGCCGCGAAGTTACCTGTGGTCTCAACTTCCATTGGCGCGGAAGGATTGCCGGTTGAAGACGGTGCGCACATTCTCATCGCAGACTCCGCTGAATTATTCGCCCAGCGCTGCCTTGAACTTCTCAACGATGCGGAGAAGCGAGAGGAACTCGCGGGCCGAGCCTGGCAATTGGTGTCCAGCCGCTTTTCGTGGGAAGCAATCGCGCGCGAATTCGAAACGATTCTGGTCAACGGCCCGCGCCCTGGGTAAGCGGACCGTTGATCAGACTTCGAAACCTCAAAATGTTAAACGGGCGCTGACTTGGAGTCTTCGCGCTTGTGTTCCGTCCGGGAATCCGCCATCGGCGGAGCCAACGCCGAACGCAGTTGGAGTCGGGGTCAGAATGCCCTTTGCTTCGGTGTACTGCTGGGTCGTCAAAGCCGTAGGCGACCAGGTATTCGAAATATTGAAAGCTTCGAACATCAGCGCCAAATTCACGCGTTCATTCAGCAGCGGAATCATTTTGGTTAAGCGTAAGTCGTCGCGATAAGTAGGAGGCGTGTAGAGGCTGTCGACGGGCTCGAAAGGCGTCCGGGCATTTCCGCCAAGGCCATCAAGCGTACTGTTCGAAAGCATTCCTGTAACCGGAGTATCAGTCAAACGGACCGTCAGGCTGCCGGTTGGACGGCCGGAGGCGAGGGTGGTGATGCTGGCGAGTTGCCAGTTGTTTACAACATATTTGAAGAATAGACCGTTCTGATGAACCTGCGGGAGGTTCCAGACGAACGAATAGACGAAGCGGTGCCGCTGGTCGAGCAGGCCGCTGCCCTTCTCAAATCCGTAGTTGCCGTTGTAAGTGAATGGGCTGACGCTGCTGAAGTAGAGCGCGTTGCTCGCTCCGCCCTGGCCATCGTCGATTTCGTGCGACCAGGTGTAGGACGCGAGCGATTGGAAGCCGTGTGAGAAACGCTTCTCGATCGTGAGGGTAAGGCCGTCATAAAAGCTGCTGACGCCATTCGTCACGTCGTATACACCGCCATATTTTGTGTTCGGGCGCGACCCAACGTAGACCGGCGTCGTGTAACTGCCGACGGGTGTTCCTGCCGTGTTGTCGATCGTGTAAGTAAAGTTGGGACCAAGGGGAGGGGCGTTGACGTCAGTGACGCCATATAGATTCACGCCGCGGCTCCAGATTCCCGAAGCCGAGACTACTATGCTTCTGCCGAATTGACGCTCTGCCGTCAAGGTGGCCTGCTCCGAGTAGGGCGTCTTCAGATTGGGTGCGGCGAACTCAATCGTTGATGCGGCAACGCTAGCTCCAGTGGGTGGGGCGGACAAGGCGGCGGGAAAGACAGGACCCGCCGCGAGCTGATTCTTATTGGTGCTGCTGAGGGAATCGGAAATCTGATACATTCCGTTGGTGGTCCAGAAATTGTCCACTAGACTGCCGAGAAAGCGTGCGAAGTATGTTCCGTAGCCGCCTCGGAGGACCGTCTTGCTATTGAGGCGATAAGCGAACCCGATTCGGGGTGCAAGGTCCAACATTCCGGTGTTGATGTGCCCAGTCTCGGGCCAATCGGGATTCGTAATTGGCGGTTTAGGCGCGAAAGAGTGGTCATAACGGGCGCCGAGCGTTACAGTGAGGCGGTTGTTCACCTTCCATTGGTCTTCCAAGTAAAGTCCGAGTTCCTTGATCGTGGCATCAACCACCGGCAGACCGAACGCCTGCGAATAGGCGGACCAATTCTTCAGGCCCGTTGTGTTGCCCGAATAGTCGAGCGCGAATTGTGTGGGCGTTTGATACGTGTAGGACCCATAGGCATTGTTAATTGCATAGGTGTAGTCCTCCGTGTTGGCGTAATCGACTCCGAATTTAAATGTGTGGGTGCCCCTGGTCCAAGTCGCGTCGTCGGCAAACTCAAAGCGCTGTTCGGATGGCTGTACACGCGGCAGATAGTTTGCCGGCCCAAGTTGAACGCCGCCCACAGAGACGTCTAAGAAGCCCAAGCCGCTGCCGAGTTCCGCTTGGTCAAAGGTGTCTGCCTGGCGATCCGTATCCCACCCAAAGCGAAACGCGCTAACGAAGTTGCTGGTGGGAACCGACGTCCATGTGAACTTCCCGTTGCGCACTCTCACGGAATCGTCGCCGTTGCCGTTTATGGCTGATCCGGTAGTTGAAGAAATTCCGGTTTGGATGCCATTCGGCGAGACCCAGCGCAAGAAATTGAAGCTGGCGCTGAACGTATTGACGTCGGAGAAGTGGTAGTCGACACGCCCAAAATACAGATCGTTATCGGCAGTGCGTGGAACCTGCCCATAGAAACGGGGCAACAGCGAATTAATCGCGGAACATTGCGCGGGCGTTGCCGGAGCGCCGCAGCCGGCCCAAGTCTCAGTCGAAGGATTCAGGACGCCTACCTTGACCTGGGTGTCCACCATGGGGAAAATGCGCCGTGTAATGTCGGTGCTCAGGAAATAGAACAGCTTGTCTTTGATAATGGGTCCGCCCACGGTGCCGCCGGTTTGGATGCGGTGCTCACTTGGATTGAAGGGCGAAAAGGCGTCGCGGGCGTCAAACCCCGTGCTGCGGAAATAGTAGAAGGCGGAGCCGTGAAGCTGATTCGATCCGCTCTTCGTCACTGTGTTGACCACGCCGCCCATCGCCCGCCCGTACTCAGCGGAGAAGTCCGCGCTTACCACCTGGAACTCCTGCACCGCGTCCTGCGAGATCTGCGATTGAATGCGCGTGCGTCCGGCGTTCTCGTCATAAAACTGTTCGGTGTTGTCGTTGCCGTCGAGCAAAAACGAATTGTTACCAGCGACGCCGCGGAATGTAAGCAGACCGAAGGTCGCGTCATTGCTAACTCCCGGCGTTAACAAAACAAATGAATCGACACGGCGGCCGTTAGTCGGAAGATTCGTGATTTGCTGCGAATTGATAACTTGGGACACATCGTTTTTGGTATCGTCGATCAGCGGAGCGGCGCTCGATACCTCCACTTGCGTCGCGCCCTGGGCTACGACTAATTTGACCTGCAACGCGACGTTTTGGCCGACCTGCAGGTCGATATCCTGCAGGTCGTACTTCGAAAAGCCTGGGGCCGTAACTGCTATTTCGTATCCAGACCCGGGTAGCAAGGCCGGCGCTGAGAAGACCCCGGCATCGTTTGTAGAAAGTGTCCGAAGTTCTCCTTTGCTTCTGGCAGAGACGACAACCTTAGCATTGGGAACCACCGATCCCGAAGGATCGTAAACAGTTCCGGAGATACCGGCGACACCACCCGATTGACTAAAGGCGGCGGCGCACAAGAACAGAGACGCTGAAGCAGTAACGAGCCATTTCATCAAGATTGATCCCCTCAGATACCGGTAAGAATAACAAGCAGTCTATTACAGATTGATGAAGGAATGCAGTTCAAACCTACGTCTGCAGAGCTACGCTCGCTTCGACTGCCTTGGTGCAGCGGTGGGCTCATCAAGGACGAGGAATCTTGGGCGCGTGCGATAGCGATGGGCTGGCCGCGGATAGAGTCGCGCCGCGCCTGCAATCTTGGTCTCGTAGCACCCAGGCAAGGGATACAGAGAAAGGTCAATCCTCCGGCCCTCGCGTCCGAAGGCGCTCCGCGATCTCTTGAATCCCGTGACTGATATCCCTCAAGAAAGCCACGCTTCTGTATATAGCCACTACAAAAAAGCAAACGAGTAGAATTCCCAGAAGGACAAGTGTAGGTGGCACAAAATTTACAACGGTAGCCATGTTACGGACGACGGCGCCCAAGAGAGCAAAGGTGACAGCGCACAAGAACACAGACGCTGAAGCAGTAATGAGCCATTTCATCGAGATTGATCCCCTCAAGACACCGGTGAGGATAATAAGCAGTCTATTACAGAGAAGGAACTTAGTTCAAAACTGCGTCTGCAGAGCTAACGTCGACTCGACGGTCTCGATTCCGGATCCTTCGCCGAAGTGGCGGCGGAGCAGACTGCCTCTGCGGAAAAGCTCGGCGGGCGAGCCGCTCTCGACGATGCGGCCCTCATCTAGCACCAGGACCAACTGTGCAGCTTCCACCAAGGAACGGCGATGAGTAATGACAATTGAGGTATGCCCGCGAAGCAAGCGTGGCAATGTGTCTGCAATTTCCCGCTCGGCTGTTGGGTCGAGAGCCGCGGTGGGTTCGTCCAGGACCAAAATCTTGGGGCGGCGCAGCAAGGCGCGTGCAATGGCAATGCGCTGGCGTTGACCGGCAGATAGAGTCGCGCCGCGCTCCGCAATCTTTGTTTCATACCCATCGGGCAGGGAAGAGATGAAGTCGTGGATAGCCGCGGCTCGCGCGACTTCTTCAATTTCGGATTGCGTAGCGTTGGGCCGCCCGTAGCGCATATTCTCGGCGATGCTGGCGGCAAACATGAACGGGGTCTGATCCACGAGCGCAATGGAATCGCGCAAGCTCGACAGTTGAATGTCGCGAAGCTCTTGCCCATCAAGCAGGAGTTGTCCCGATTGCGGATCGATGAAGCGCAAAATCAGGTCGGCGATCGTCGATTTGCCGCCACCGCTGGCGCCAACAATTGCGCACGCCGTTCCAGGCTCAATGCGGAACGAGAGTTGCTCTAGGAGCGGGCGATCCGGTTCATGTCGAAAGGTGACATTTCGGAATTCGAGCGCTCCAGCAACGCTAGATAACGCGACGGCGTGTGGTAGATCGATAATCGCTGGCGGCGTATCCATGATTTCGAACACGCGTTCGAGCGAAACGGCACCCATAAGAATGGAAGACCAGGTACCCATCATGCTTTGGACGGGCGCGAGCAGCCTGGTGTGGTACGCCATGAACGCAACTAAAGAGCCGACGGTTAGAACGTGGTCAATGACCAGCTTGCCGCCGTACAAGAAGACGGCGGCACTGGCCAGAGCGAGGATGGTGCCCGGCAATGCGCCGGCGAGAAACGAAGTCAGTTGCATGTCGAGCAGCGCTTTGACGAAGCGGTCGTTGAGACCACGGAAGCGGCGGACTTCGTGCGCCTCGGTTCCGGAAGAGACCACCAGCCGCATGCCGAGAATCGTTTCAATCAAGAAACTTCCGATGTCCGAACTACGCTCGCGCATCACTTTGACGTGCGCCGCCATGCGCTTCTGAAACCACTTCAGCGCGAGGATGCTAAACGGGACCAGCAGGACGCTAACGATGAACAGACGGAGATTCAACCACATCATGGCCGCGATGCTGCCCACCAGGAACAAGATATTCGAGGCGATGGAGAGGAGTGTGTCAGTCAAAATGCGCTGGACTTCGCCGATATCATTATTGACCCGCGAGACGATATCGCCCAGCTTTCTCTGTGCAAAAAACCGAGGCGAAAGCTTCTGCAGGTGCATGTAGAGAGACAGCCGCATATCGAAGAGCGCCTGCGCCGAAACGCGCACGTACCAGAAGCTGGAAATGATGTTCAAGAGAAAGCCGAGGACCGTAGCGCCGACCATGAAGCCGGCCGCGAGCCACAGTTTCGAGAAGTTGTGCTGCAGGAGTGCGCCGTCGATCAGAAACTTCGATAGATAAGGCTGCGTTAGCCCGAACAACGTGGAGAGGAGATTGATCCCGATGATCAAACCCATGCGCGCGCGATAGGGGCGTAAAAAGGGTAGAGCCCGGCGGTATTGGCGTAAGACCGCGCCGGCTGTCACGTCAGGCCTCCGCCAAGGTGCGTGCCGTGATCTGGGCGCACAGGTAGCCGCTGACGTTCGCTACGGCAAAGCTGATGCCTGAAAGATTACGCTCCGGAGGAACGCCGGGGATGGAACGGGGAAAGGGCGATGCGATCGCGCGATGTGCCATGAACCGAACCTCATCACGCGGCACAGAAGCGTCAGCCTCAACACCGACTACGCCCGGCAGAGAACCGGGGAAGCAGGGGACGCCATCCAAATGGAGAGCGCTGACCACTTGCACGCCCGCGCGAGTGGCCTTCTCGATTGCAGGCTCCAGCTTCGCCCTATGCCTTGGATTGCTGGTTCCCAAACTCAAATTGATGACGTGAGCTTCATTCAGCAGCGCCCACTCGATGCCTGCGATCAGTTGATCGACAGATGCGGTCAGGGTTCTTTGAAATATCTTGACGGCGAGGATGTGGGCTTCGGGCGCCTTTTCGTGAACGACGCCCGCCACGCAGGTTCCGTGGCCTAGCCAGTCCAAAAAGTTGTCCGACTGACCGGAGGCCGTGATCTCGACGCCCCCTGCAACATTGCCGACGTGAGGATGGTTCGGATTGATTCCGCTGTCAAGTATGGCGATACGGCAAACTGGCATTGTCGCCGGTTAGCGGGCGGCTCGGGTATCTGTCGTAGAAGTCACCGTTACCATTTGCGTGGTGATGTCTGCATCCATGTTCAGCGTCTTTTGCAGCTTCATGGTTGCGGCGTCGTAAACCTCCAGTTCAAACCCCGCGGCATAGATGAACAAATCGTTGCCGGTGGATGACGTTGCGAAGGAGAAACGGGGACGGCACGCGAATTCCTGCCGTTGAAACAGCTTCGTATCCGGAACGTTGATGCCCCAGAATTCGCAATGGCGATCGCCGTGGGTGCCGGTGATGGCCACCGCATAGGCCTTCTTGTGATCCGGTGTGAAGCGAATGTTGGACACGCCCTGTACCGCGGGACCGATTGGCGTGAATTCGAACTTCTTTTCGTTGAGGTGGAACGTTGCGATGCCGAAGATTTCTCGGTGAACTTCGGGGTCGCTGGTATTGAAGATACCGGTCAAGATGTCCGGTTCATCTTCGGGGTTCACTTCCGGGGCGAAAGTGATATTCTCCATACCCGGGAACGTGGGCTTCGCCAGGTCGATGGTGTCCACCTTTTTGAGAGTAGATGTTTCGTAGACGTTCACTGCGCGTCCGAACTGATAGAGCAGTTTACCATCCGGCGAAACGCGGTAGTTACCACCGCGGTATCCGCCTCCCGCTTGCGCCCGCTCGGCCACAGGGATATCGACCTCCTTGACGATTTTGTGCTGCTTCAGATCGACAACCGACAGTTTCGGGTTGCCAATGTCCCATCGGTCGATTAGCTTTTTGTTGATCGTGACATTCGTGTAAAGGAAGTTGCCTGTCGGGTCCACGGCCAGGCCGGCCATGGACACGCGCGTGGTCTTGTCGCCCAGAGTGAAGGAGTCGATGACTTCACCCTTGGCCAGGTCGACCACTTCGATACCGGTATCTTTGATCGTCTGCACGATCAACTTCGACTTGTCCTGGGTCAAGACAAGGTTTCGCGGCACATCGGTCTTCATCTCGATGCGATTGACAATCTTGTAAGTGCTTTCGTCAACGACGAGGATCTGGTTTGGCCAGGTGCCGAGATAGAGCAACGTCTTAGCCTGGCCGAGTGAGGCGGCCAACAGCAAAATAGGGAGCAATTTCTTCATGTCAGCGAGATGTCCTTACGGCCTTTCAACTTATGGGAACACCAGTTCGATGTTGCGCCAATCCTTAGTCGCAGAAGCGCATTTCTTGGTCCAGTCCGGGTAGTTGTTCAAGTGATCGGGAACCTGGGCCGGCCAGAAACACGTGGCGTAGCAGTCGTAGAGATCGCGCTCCGCAGGCTGGCATAGCCCGGCAGTTCCGCCGGATGAATCCACTTCCCACCCCGGAGAAAAGACGATCGTGCAGCCTACCGGATAATGCGGCTGCGCTTGCGGGCGATTGGCGCCCTGCTGTTGAAGACCGAATACGTCGCCTCGTGCTGCTGCGACGTGCTCTTCTACGCGAAAAGCCTTCTTGTTGAGAGCGCGAATGTGCTTCATGACGCTTTTCTCCTATCGAAGTGGGCTAAAAATCCAGGGTTTTTGACTGA
Source organism: Bryobacteraceae bacterium (assembly GCA_036269625.1). Classification (GTDB taxonomy): domain Bacteria; phylum Acidobacteriota; class Terriglobia; order Bryobacterales; family Bryobacteraceae; genus Bog-105. The sequence continues at coordinate 17,408 of DATBEF010000043.1, forward strand.
GATCGCACCATAGACCCGGAGACAAGTATTTGTCCATTCGCGTATCCAGTCGCAGTAATGTAAGTTCGGATGGCCGGTGTCACCGTAGCGCACATAAGCTTCGTGGTGACAACCACCAGCGCACAGCGGTCTTGCCCAACACGTGTGGCAATCGTATTTAGCGTTGATGTGACCGCGGGCGAGGAAGTCGGATTGGACTGCCTTGTCAATGCCTGTCGAAACATGCCCCAGTTTGTGAGTATCCGAGTCGACGAAGCGGTGGCAGGGAGAGATATCGCCTGACGGTCCCACGCCGACCAACCCCAATCCAGCGCCGCATGGATGCGACTTATTTACACCCTCGTGCAGTTCGGAAATCGTGTCGCTAACGTTCGAAAAAGCGTG
>DATBEF010000055.1:0-13914 GCA_036269625.1 Bryobacteraceae bacterium
GGACAGGGGATAACCCAGGTAGGTGGCCAGAGCGGCGGTGCAGACGACTGACCGATCGTGAAACTGTACTGGGTCCGATTGGCGGGATGCACGAGCAAGCCTCTGCGTTTGCAAATTGACAATTGCATCGATAAACGTGGGACGCGTCCATGGCTCGGCGATGCCCTGCGCCTGACATAGGGCTATGACATCAGTGGCTGCTTCTTCGACGACACCAAAGCCGTCAAGCTCCAATTGACGGATGATTGCGGTCTTGCCCGCGCCAGGCGGACCGGTCAGTATGAATCTTTTCAAAACGCGTCGTACTCCGGCGAATGGTCCGAATATAGCTCGGAATAGACTAAATCTGGAGAGGCATGCGCACTCTATTCCTGCTGCTGGCACAGGCCGCCGTTTTATCGGCGCAGGTTCCCTCGCTGCATAAAGCGATTGGCCAGTACAATCCTTCGGCAGCAGAGGAACTGATCACTGCGGGAGCTGATCCCAACTCGCGCGATAACCAGGGTCGCACGCCGCTGCACGCTGCCGTCAATGCCTTCGGTTTACACAAGCTGGAAGTGATGCGGCTTCTGTTGTCAAAAGGGGCAGACCCCAACGCGCGCGACGATTCCGGCAGTTCCCCGCTCGATGACGCTGTATGGATAGGTTCGGCTGAAAAATCTGCTCTGCTCTTGGACGGCGGCGCAAAAATCGATGCACCAGAAACGAAGACCGGAGCAACGCCCTTAAACGAAGCAGCATTCAAAGGTCATGTTGCGGTCGTTCAACTGCTACTGGCGCGCGGCGCAGATGTAAGAATCAGAGATAAGGCTGGTCTTTTGCCCGCTGAAAACGCGGTCCGTGAACATCATCCGGAGGTAGCGTGCATTTTGTTGGCGCATGACAAAGACCCGAATTTGCCGACCCATCTGCTAGAGGAGGCGGTTCGCCGTGGTCAAGCGGATACAGTGGCGATGCTATTGGATGCGGGCACGCCGGTAAATGCGCGATTTCGATCGGGATCGAGTGCTCTCTACGACGCGGCACTTAAAGGCGACAGCGCGATTGTCGAGCTTCTAGTGGGCCGCGGATCGGACGTGAATGAGCGTGAAACGACTTCCGGCACAACCCCGCTTTATGCGGCGGCGGCGTTTGGGAGAGAACAAGCCGTAGCGATCTTGCTGCTGTGGGGAGCGGATCCGAACATGGTAGGGACAGACGGGAAAACTCCGCGCCGCGCGGCTGAATCGAACGGCTATCACAAGATCGCGGAGCGAATTCGGATTGCGGGTGGTCAATTGGGAAGGTGACCAGCTAGTTGCGGTCTCTTCCTAAGCGACGGCGGAGCCGTCCTTAGCCAAGACTTCATCAATGGCTGAGAACAACTCGTCAAGCTTAATGGGCTTCGCGACATAGCCGTCCATGCCGGCGCGCAGGCACATCTCACGATCTCCGGTCAGCGCATGCGCGGTCATCGCGACAATCGGAATGCGCTTGCTGCCAGGGTATTTCGCGCGAAGCACCGCCGTTGCTTGCAGGCCGTCCATTTCCGGCATGGAGACATCCATCAGAACAACATCGAAATGTTCGCGGTCCACCCGCTCCACCGCGTCGCGCCCATTGTTGACGGCTACCACGCTATGTCCGGACTTCTCAATCAGGCGGACAGCCAACACTCGGTTCACGGGATTATCTTCCGCCAGCAGAATGTGGAGAGGACGCTTAGTCGACCGTTTCGTGTCCGGTGAAGCAAGCGAATTGCTCTTCGGTTGCGTCAACGTTTCTGGCATCGCTACAGAGAGGTCGAAATAGAAGCAGCTTCCTTGGCCCGGCACACTCTCCACCTGGATTCGTCCGCCCATCATCTCGACTATTCGTGAACAGATACTGAGTCCCAGGCCGGTCCCGCCAAAGCGCCTTGTGGTTGAGCCGTCCGCCTGAGAAAACGCTTGGAAGATCAGTTGTTGTTTTTCCGGCGCGACTCCAATTCCCGTGTCGCGTACCGCAAAACGCAAGTTCATTTGTTGCCCGTCGCCACAGTAAGCAGAGGTTTGTAACGTGACAGCTCCCCATTCAGTGAACTTGATCGCGTTTCCAAGAAGGTTGATTAAGACCTGTTGCAGACGGATCGGATCGGCACATACTCTCTCAGGCACACCTGGCTGAACGTCGAGTTCTACCCGAATCTTCTTTTCGCGGCCGCGCAGCCGGAAGGGCCTCATCGTTTGTTCAAGTAATTCGTGCAAGTTGAAAATGATTGGATCGAGTTCTAAACGTCCGGCCTCAATTTTAGAGAAGTCCAGCACGTCATTGATGATCGTGAGCAGCGCTTGTGCGGAGCTCTTGCTCATGTCTAAATATTCGCGCTGCTCGCTCGTGAGGTCCGTACCCAACAACAGTTCCGTCATTCCCACAACACCATTCATAGGCGTCCGAATCTCGTGACTCATATTAGCGAGAAACTCGCTCTTGGCACGGTTCGCGGATTCCGCATCCTGTTTGGCTTTGCGCAGGCTTGCCTCGCCCCTGCGCAGGCGACGCTGTGTGACCAGCAAGCGGCAGCTAAAGCAGGCGAACGATCCTACCCCGATAACTGCCGCCGCGACCGGGTAGTAGCGTGCTATGCGCCCCAGCAGCGTCATGACCGTAGCCGGATAAAGCAGAGGAAAGAGTTCCTGAAAGGCCGTGTGCCGCCATCTAGGGGCTTCAACCGGCGCGGCCGCTTCCTCCCGCGGGTTCCAACTCGCTGCGATCAGCATCGCAACTAAAATGACGAAGCCCCACACCAAGTCATACCAATCACCATCCTTCGGAAGGGGCGGCATGCTTCCGTAAACATCAGCTGCTCCTGAAACTATGCAATAAATTGATGTCCTTAGGAATAGAGATCGAATGGTTCTCGAGTTCGTGAAGCAACCCCGCAGCAAGAACGTCCCAATCAGCAGACTGTCAATGAACATGCTTCTGTTCCACAGCGGCCCGTATAGGGAAGGCGCCATGTCAGAAGGGGTGAAGTACACATAAAAGGTAATCCACAGCAGAAGCGTTTGAAGCAGATCCGCCCAGTGGAGCGGATCGAACCGAGCGGGCTCGTGATCAGGTTCCAGAAACAATGTCATGCCCAGTGGTAATGTCGAAAGTTGGAAAAGCACGTCCGCCCAAATGGGCAGAAGTGCGATGGTACTGCTCATTTGAGCAACCATCCATATTAGCCACGAGATTGTAACCAGGCCCCAGAAGTAGCGCCCGAGAGGGCACGAGCGCCGGCTGGCTCGGTAACAGGCCGCGGCGCATGCGATACCCTCAGCCGACAAAATGAGCGCCGAAAGGATTGGCCCATGACCACGAACACCGAATCTCGCCACGCTAGCCGCATGTACGAGCATTAATGCACAAGCGACACAAATCCAGTGCACGGGCAGCGAACGGCGGTCCCGGACGCCTGCCGTGCCTCGGTGATCTGTCGGTCGAACGCGCATCGGTCTACCTAGGTCTTATCGGCAGGAGAGGTATTTGACAGCCAATTAATTCGGGGTTCTATAATGTAGGCAGTCGACAACATGAACCGTCCAGAACCCCGGCTAGATATCCTTCAAGGCACCCTCGATCTATTAATCCTTCGAACCCTGGCCGCCGGTGCGATGCATGGGTGGTCGATTTCCGAGAAAATTCAACAGATCTCCGAGGATGTGTTGCGCGTCAATCAGGGCTCTCTTTATCCAGCTCTTCACCGGCTTGAGCACCAGGGCTGGATTATGGCGGAGTGGGCGACATCCGAATTGGGGCGACGCGCGCGGTTTTATCGCTTGACGGCCTCGGGTCGGAAACAACTTGAATTAGAGCGGGAAAATTGGGCGCGTCTAAGCACGGCTATTGGCCGGATTCTGGAGCTTGCATGAAATGAATTGGAATGGTCTGAACTGGCATGATTTATTGTTGCGCCTTCGCGCTTTGGTTCTCCGGCGCCGCGTGGAATCGGAGCTCCAGGAAGAGATTGCCGCTCATCTCGAGTTGCAGGCTCAAAAGCATATCGAAGCGGGGATGAGCATAGATGAAGCCCGGCGAAGAGCACGCCTTGAGTTCGGAGCGCCGGAAAACGCAAAGGAGGAGTGCCGCGATGCACGCCGGATTACCTGGGTATCGCATCTGACGCAAGACCTGCGATACGCAATCCGATCGTTCCGGCAGGCGCCCGGATTCACCGTAGTACTCATATTCATGCTGGCTCTTGGCATGGGCGCGAACCTCGCCACATTTAGCGTCATGGATGCAATTTTGCTGCGCATGCTTCCGGCGAGAGATCCTGCTTCGTTGTTCCGAATGGTAAGGGCGAGCGGGAACGCGAACGATTCCGGTGGGGACGGCGGTTCGTACATTCTATATCGGGAAATGCAGAGGCGTACGAGCCGGTTTGCTGACTTGATGGCTTACCAGGCCGCGGACCCGGCTGTAATCTCGATTGGCCGCACTGAACCAGAACGGCTGATGCAGCAAACTGTATCCGGTAATTACTTTCAGGTGCTGGGAGTGCTTCCTGTCGCTGGACGAATGATTTCGCCAGAAGACGACGGGGCGCCGGGGCAACACGCGGTTGCTGTGATTAGCTATCGCCTATGGAAGACCATGTTCGACAGGAGCGAGCGCGCGATTGGAAGCAAGCTTCGCTTCGATAATCATACCTTCGACATTATTGGCGTCACACCTGCGGCATTCTTTGGCCTAGAAGTTGAGAAGATTGTCGATGTTTGGACGCCAGTCTCCATGGCGCCCGCGGGCAATCTCACGAACGACCACATCTTCTGGCTTCGAATTATGGGCCGCTTGCATCCCGGTGTAACCATCGCCCAAGCGGCTGCCCCCATGCAGGCAGCGATGAATGAGGTCATGCTGGAGGACGTCCGGCAGCACGCTCCTCCTGGTACGCCGAAGCAAATAATCGATCGATTTCTGGCGGGAATGCGCATCAAAGGAGTGCCCGCCGGCGGTGGAATCTCGTACTTGCGGCGCCAATACCAGCAGCCGCTTCAGATCATGATGTTCGTGGTCGGGCTAGTACTGCTGATCGCGTGCTCAAATGTCGCGAATCTATTAATAGCCAAAGGAAACGTAAGGCAGCAAGAGATAGCGATTCGTCTTTCGCTGGGCGCTGGGAGAGGCCGCATTCTGCAGCAACTCGTCACCGAGAGTCTTCTGCTGGCCCTAATGGCGGCTGGCGTGGGTCTGTTATTCGCACACTGGGGAACACCTATTCTAGTTCGCCTGCTTACTCCGTCCAGTGAGCCGGCAAAGTTGGCCACGGGAATAGATCTGCGACTGCTCGCATTCACATCGTTTCTATCGTTTCTGACCGTAGTTATTTGTGGTCTGCTTCCGGGCCTTCGGTTAGCCGGCACGGACATGCATACAGCACTTAAGAACGGCACGCGGCTCACCGAGCCGGAAGCGGATGGGTGCGAAAGGTTCTCGTGGCTTCGCAAGTGGCCTTGTCCCTGGTGCTGGTAGTCGGAGCGCTTCTGTTTACCCGCACTCTGGTAAATCTTGGGTCATCGTACTTGGGATTCAGGCCGGGCAGCGTTCTTGTCACCCGAATCGCCTTTCAACGCCCGGGCGATGAAAAGAACTTCTTACCCGCTTGGAGTGAGCTTCTCCGGCGCGTGCGGACCTTTCCTGGCGTCGACCAAGCCAGCCTTTCCTCCTCCGCCCTGTTTACAGGCGAGCCGCCGTTGGGAGGAATTCGCACAACGGCCGCCAAGGCCCTTCCGACCGATCCAACAACCGGGCAACTGTTTGTCTCGACTAGCTATTTCCAAACGCTTGGTATCAAATTTGTGAGCGGCCGGGATTTCGAATCCCGCGACAATGATTCCAGCAGCCCGATGTGCGCCGTGGTTAACGAGGCATTTGTCCGAAAATTCTTTGGCGATGAGAATCCGCTGGGGCGCCAACTGACGAAATTGGCGAATGCTCCGGTGTGGACGGAGATCGTCGGAATAGTGAAAGACGCCAAGTACGGCAATCTGCGCGAAAACCCGCCGCCGATGATCTATGTCTCGTATGGCCGAATCACGGATTGGATTCCTGCGCAAGGCCATCCAGGCGAATCCATGTTTCTGCAGGTACGAGGACAACAGAGTCTGTCATCGCTCACGGCAGATCTCCGCCGCGAGATAGGGCAACGGTTCACAATCGGCGAAGTCTTTCGGCAACAACAACTGATTGATGACACTCTAGTTCGTGAGCGATTGCTTGCGAGTGTTGCGAGCCTCTTCGGCGGACTGGCGCTCTTATTGGCGACAGTGGGTTTATACGGAATCATGAGCTATGCGGTTGTACAAAGGAGACAAGAGCTTGGCATTCGGATGGCGCTGGGAGCTGCGCCCAAATCGATTCTAGGCCTGATGCTTCGTGATTCAGCCGGGATTGTGGGTCTGGGCACGATAGTGGGGATTCTTGCCGCAGCCTTCAGTACTCATTTGGCAAGAGCGCTCCTTTTCGGATTGGCGCCCAATGATCCGGCGACCTTTATAGCCGCGTTCGTCGTCATGTTTGCTGCTTCGCTGGCCGCGGCCTTTATTCCGGCGTACAGGGCGGCGGAAACCGATCCGATGATCACCCTGCGTCACGAGTAACGAAGCGGGAGTTCTGCCACCAGAAAGGGTTCAGTTGCATGAAAGTTTCTTCGTCCCTTGTGTATGTCAAAGGTGATGCTACACGGCCGGCCGCCCCAGGCTTTAAGATAATAGCCCACATCTGTAACAACCAAGGGAAATGGGGGAAAGGATTCGTGTTGTCGATTTCAAAACGGTGGAAGGAACCGGAGCGGCAATATCGTATCTGGTTTGCCCAAACGCCCCATCCGAGGCTTGGAGAGGTGCAGTTTGTAAATGTCGAATCCGATACAGTCATAGCGAACATCATCGGGCAGCATGGAGTGAGACGCCGCGCGACCGGCGCGCCACCGATTCGTTATGACGCGGTGGAAGAGGGGTTAAAGAAGATAGCGCTTTTTGCGATCGAGCATCGAGCAAGCGTCCACATGCCGCGAATCGGTACCGGCTTGGCCGGAGGCTCCTGGGAAAAGGTTGAGCCAATAATTTCAAGAACGCTAGTCGACTCCGGCGTTGACGTTTTATTTATGACTTGCCGACCTCTTTCACGGCCCCGGCGTGAAAATATTGGCGCCTCTCCAGACCTCATTCTTCCCGCAACACTTCCATCGGTTCAAAGCCCGCGGCGCGAATAGCGGGTACGAGAGAAGAAAGAACGGCGACGGCCGCGATTAGAAACACCACTGAAAGCAGAGTTTCAGCGTCCGCGGTGGATACTCCGTAAAGCATGCCCGACAACACGCGAGCGGAAGCAATGGCTAAAGCTATACCAGCCGCGCAACCGATAACGGAAACTGCCACTCCTTTGAACAGAAATTGACTGACGATCTGCCCGCGCAAAGCGCCGAGCGCAAGACGCAGGCCCACTTCACGCCTACGCACGGCGACAAAGTAGCTCATCGTTCCATATAGGCCGATGCAGGCGAGCGAGACCGCGGTTACGGCGAATAGAGTCAACAGAAGCGTTCGCAGCCGGTTTTCCGCGAAGCTGTCCGAGAGATGTTCTTCGAGCGGAGAGATCCCGAAAACCGATCGCGCCGGCTCAATCTGATGAATCTTGCGGCGAAGCGTTTCGGCCATGGCCATCGGTTCGCCTTGCGTCCGAATCAGAAAGGTTGGGAAAGGAGTGGGAGCGCTGACGCACCAATAAACGGTGGGCGCCGGTTCGCGATTGAGACCTTGCTCACGCGCATCGGCCACAATCCCGCGGATCTCGGCGGGCGAGGGGAGGAATTGACTCGCGGCAATTTGCAGGTGATGTCCAATCGCCGGCGATCCGCTGAAATAGGTGTTGACGAAGCTGCGATTCACCACCACCGTTCCGAAATAGTTGACGGTTGGGCGGCAACCCTCCCCTTCGAGCAAGGGAATTTCCATGGTTTCGAAATATCCGTTCGAAACGAACCGGCTGTCGGCAAAGACTCTACCTTCGGTTTCGGGGCGCCCTTCGACTAGCTTCAGTTCCGTCCGGTAGTCGTTCGCCATTCCCGGCAAACTTGCGGAGGTCCCGGCTGCGCGAACCCCCGGTACGGCGCGCAATTCGTCGAGAGTCGTATCAATGCGTCGCGTCAAGGTTTTCATGTCTGCAGTCTCGCCCCAATTCCCACTGACATGAAGAGTGAGGACATGACTAGGATCAAAGCCGGGCGAGACACGGCCGAGTTCCTGGAAGCTGCGCAGAAGAAGTCCTGCGCCGACCAGCAGAACCACGGCGAGCGCGACCTGCACGCCTACCAGCAGCCATTGCACTGGATTTCGAGAGGAGACTTGAGTCCGGCTCGAATGCGCAAGGTCGGCGGCAATCCCGCGCCGAGTACCGCGAATCGCAGGAAACAAGCCACACAACAGAGTGGCCACGAGCCCGCAGAAAAGCGTGTATAGGACGATACGCCAATCGAGCGAGATTTCTTCAATTCGCGGCAGGCTCTTGGCGAGAGTGCGAAGAACCTGAGATCCAGCCGTGGCGACACAGATGCCGAGTACGGAGCCGGCGAGCGCCAGGACAAAGCACTCCGTCAAGAGCTGAGAGATGACAGACGCGCGAGATGCGCCCAACGAGAAGCGAACAGAAATCTCTCGCTCGCGTTCGGTAGTCCGCGCAAGCAGCAAGGCGGCGATATTGGTGCAGGCGATGAGCAAGAGCAACGAGACCGACCCGAACAGGACCCAGAGCGAGCGCCGCACACCGCCCACGGTATTTTCTTTGAGCGGTTGAACATCCACGATGAGATCGGCGTCCGATTTGGGAAATTGGCGGCCGAGTTGAGCTTGTACATTCTTCAGATTTGCACGGGCTTGCTCCACGCTCACTCCAGTTTTGAGCCGGCCAATAACGGTGAACCACGTACTGCGGCGGTCCTGCGCATAGGGTGCGTCAACGGGACTCGGATTCCAGACATCGACATCGTGGTCGGGAAAGAGAAATGAAGCGGGCATGACCCCGATGATCGTGTAGGAGTAGCTCTCAATATGAAGCTTCTTCCCAATCGCATTCGGGTCTGCCTGAAAACGGCGGCGCCAGAAACGATCGCTGATTAGGACGGCATTGGGTCCACCGAAGTGCTCTTCCTCAGGCGTAAAATCGCGGCCAAGCGAAGGCGATACGCCCCAAACCTGAAGGAAGCGAGGCGCTACCAGAGCTTCGGTCACTTTCTCCGGGAGAGCGCCGGAACGCTCCGACACATCGTCCGTATACCAGCCGGATATGGCTTGAAACGTACTGTTGAGGCGGTTCCAATCTTCAAGCCGCGTAGCCGCAACAAAGGTTACCGAGCCCTTGGCTTTGTGGTCGAACTGCCGCACGACCATGAGTTCGTCGCCATTCGGGAAAGGCAAAGGCCGCAGCAAAATCGCGTTGATGGCGGAGAAAACAGCGCTGTTGGCGCCGATGCCCAGAGCCAAAGTGCCGATGATTGCAAGCGAAAACGATGGCGATTTGCGAATGAACCGAATGCCGGACTTGAGATTTGCGATGGCTGTTTCAAGGAACAGCATGCGGTGTACGTCGCGCAGTTCTTCCTTGATCTGCTCGCGGCCGCCGAATTCGAGAGTGGCTTCCCGGCGCGCCTGATCGGGCGTCAGGCCCGCGGCAATCTTCTCATCGATGAGCCCGTTAATGTGAAAGCGAATCTCAGAATCGAGCTGGGTGTCGAGCAGAGGTTTCTTCGATTTTTTCAAAGAGAATGGCCACCAGCGCATTGAGCACCTCCCTATCTCGCCGCTTGCAAAATCAGGCTGACTGCATCGGCCAAGCGGCGCCAATTCAATTCCTCCTCGGCGAGTTGCTTACGGCCTTTTGCCGAGAGTTTGTAAAACTTAGCTTGCCTGCCGTTGTCGGATTCGCCCCATTCGGCCTCCAACCAGCCGCGCTTTTCAAGGCGGTGCAGCGCCGGATACAGGGACCCCTGCTGCACTTGCAGGACCTCCTTCGAGATCTGGCGGATGCGTTGCGAGATGCCGTAACCGTGCACCGGGCCGAGCGCAACGATTTTGAGGATAAGCATGTCCAGAGTGCCCTGGAGAAGATCTGATTTTTCGGTTGGCAGAGTTTGTTCTCTCTATGTCTTTCTACATATTAGGAGCCAGATGTGTAGGATGTCAAGGAGAGAGATGAATCTGCCGCGGGGGCTTAAATTGCGATAGCCTTATCACGTCATGACTTTGGAGGGCGGAATTCTTCAGAACCGTCCGCTTGATCGCTCGAACTTGCCCACATCGATGCCGATGAAGTCGTCGTCCGGAAATCGTGAATACTGTGATCGATCGAGATTGAGGGCATTGACGCAATTCATCACATTCGCGATGCAGAACCCGGTCATTTCGAAACTGTCCTATCTTAAAACGGGAATAGGCAGATATTGAAACGCCGCGAAGCCGTTAACAGTAGGATCTCTTGTGAGTCCCAACGCCCCAAGGATTCCTGAACGGTTCACCTGCGGTCTTTGCCTTCCCGACTCCTGAACCGCATCGGCACACAACTCATTGCATTTGTTTGTGCCGGCCTTGTAATTGTCTTTACTCTTTCCCTCGAGGTAGGCCCGGCTACCGACCTTCTCTTTGCGATGCGAGCGATACTTTCCCGGCGCTGTCGGTATCGGGGTGGCGGCCCTTTGGGCTGCAATATCGATAAGCTCCACCGCAGTAGTGGAAGGATCAGGCATTTCGGAATCACACATGTCAGCGATTGCATGGTATGCGTCACAAACGCTGCGCCCATTTGGGTCGACTCTACTTAGCGGATTGTTCCGAACATATCCGTAGAGATTCCAGCTTTGTGGATCACCGGGTGACTGATCCGCGAGCGGTTCGTCCGCACTCCCAAACCTCCCCAGCACGCCCCCGTAATACCGCGCCCCAAAATAATCCAGCCCGCTCTCCGTATCCCGTTCTTTCGAAGTGAATTTCTGCGTAACCAGATCGCTCGCGCCCCACACACTCGTCCGCCCGCCCACACCCGCCGCGATCTCCTCGCCAAACGGCAGATAATCGTGCCGCGACACCACGTTATCGCTCTGATCCGTAACCAGCCGCGTCGAGCCCAGATGATCCCAACTCAAATAACACGTCGTGCACGGCGGCACAGCCGGCGGCGCGCTGTCGTACTCGGCTGCCAACTCACCCGCGGCATCGTAAACGTAGGTGGTGCTTGCGCCGTTGATGGACCGCATCACGCGCTTGCCTTCGCCGTCATAAGAATACGTCGCCTGCATGCCCGGATTCGTGTTCGAAACCCCAATCTGCCGGCTCTCGGCATCGTAGGTCATCGCGTTCACGCCAAAAGTGGTCTGGTTCCCCGATGCGTCATATCCCGCATTCACCGTCAGTTGATTATTGGCGTTATAGCCGTTGCTGCCGGTAGGCGTCAACGAACTGGGCGTGATCCCCGTCGCACCGGTCACCCACATGTTCCCGTACGGGTCGTAACCAAAGCTGCGCGACCAATTATTATCGTTCGCCGCAATCAACCGGTTCACGCCATCGTAGTTGTAACCGGTGTACGTGTTGATCATGATCGAGAGATTCGGACCGTTGTTGGTACCCTCCAGCACGCTCTGCAGATTCCCATTATTGCTCTCATTCTGCGTGCATTCATTCCCCAGAACGTCTGCAAGATCGAGCAGGTAGTTACTCTGCCCGGACTGCGTGTAGTCGTTCTCGCAATCGCGGATTACAATTGTTTGCAACAGCAGTTGGGGGCTCAAGGAAGATCCCAGTGAATTTCTATCCGGCGGACTCGACACCCCGAAATCCGCGGGCGACCGCGAAGCCGCCGGAAGCGGTAGGGCCAGGGGCTGGGCTCCCGTTCATGTCTCGTAGTCCGGTGCCAACCATGTGAGAGCTTCTGAATTCTGGAGCTTGGTCACAAATTCTTTCCCCGACGCGATCATACCGTGATCATCATCAACCGCCACATCGTCTCGGTTACACAGGAAAGGCACCGCCTCCCTTAGTAGGCGCAGATCATTGAATTCGATCAGAAAGCCCCTGGTTTGAGGGCCAATGGGAAAAGGGAGAATATCCCCCTCCTCGTATTGAGCATCTGGACTACTCAGCTTCCAAAGACGCACATAGGCAGTGGTTCTATTTGCGCGCGGTCTCTCGATGGTGAAGCCTGAGTCTTCGAGGCGCTTCGTAGGATAATATTCGGAGATTCTTTGCATTAGATCGCGAAGGGAAATGTCGGCGTTCGAGATCATGATTAGCGTCTGCATAGTTGGATCACTTAGCATCGGGTTTCACTACGTTGATGAGTACTTGCTTATCCTTCGTTACCAGTTGCCCCTTAGACTGCATTTCTTTCACGACCGAGCCCTTCAAATCGGGGCCATAACCGATTGTTACCATCCCTGTTGCCGTCTCGGTTCGCGCAACCTGGTCGCTAAGTCCCTTGCCACCGCCGGACTTTACCTGGATGATCGCATTGTTTGTGAGAATGTCCGCGTCAGTCGCTATCGATCCATCAGATCGCAATATTGGAACGTTGACCCCCTGCACGCTTCCCGGATAGGCACCCTCAATTTCGCTAGCTAAGTCTCCTACGAGTGGATCCAGGGAGTTGAAACTGGTTTCAGTGGCCGCGTCAGCGATCGCGCCGGCCACGTTGTATGCGATCGTCGACTCCACGAGGGCCGTAAGATCGTTCTTGTCGGATTCCGTCTTTGGCTTGTAGTGGTTTGCGGCTGCTTGCTCCCTCGCTGCGCGGTTCGTCGCCGCCTGTTGCTTTGCCTCGTCCCCTTCGCACCAGCAAGCAGCATCACCCCAAAAATTCTTGAGCTTATCCCACCAGTTGTGACCATTCGCATCGATCGCGCTCAGCGGATTATTCGCTACATACGCGTAGAGGTTAAGCGTTTGTGGGCTACGGTAATCGGCAAAGGGCACCGGCTGCGGCAAAGCGTTCCAATCCGCACTTGCAAACCTCCCCAGCACGCTCCCGTAATATCTTGCCCCAAAATAATCCAGCCCGATCTCCGTATCCCGTTCCTTCGACGTAAATTTCTGCGTAACCAGATCGCTCGCGCCCCACACACTCGTCCGCCCGCCCACGCCCGCCGCAATCTCCTCGCCAAACGGCAGATAATCGTGCCGCGACACCACGTTGTCGCTCTGATCCGTCACCAGGCGCGTCGAGCCCAGATGATCCCAACTCAAATAACACGTCGTGCACGGCGGCACAGCCGGCGGCGCGCTGTCGTACTCGGCTGCCAACTCACCCGCAGCGTCGTAAACGTACGTCGTGCTTGCGCCGTTGATGGACCGCATCACGCGCTTGCCGTCGCCGTCATAAAAATACGCCGCCTGCATACCCGGATTCGTGTTCGAAACCCCGATCTGCCGGCTCTCGGCATCGTAAGCCATCGTGTTCACGCCAAAAGTGGTCTGGTTCCCCGATGCGTCATATCCCGCATTCACCGTCAGTTGATTATTGGCGTTGTAGCCATTGCTGCCGGTAGGCGTCAACGAACTGGGCGTGATCCCCGTCGCGCCAGTCACCCACATGTTCCCGTATGGGTCGTAACCAAAACTCCGCGACCAATTGTTATCGTTCGCCGCAATCAACCGGTTCACGCCATCGTAGTTGTAACCGGTATAGGTGTTGATCATGATCGAGAGATTCGGGCCGTTGTTGGTACCCTCCAGCACGCTTTGCAGATTCCCATTATTGCTCTGATTCTGAGTCGCATTCATTCCCCAGAACGTCTGCAGATCGAGCAGGTAGTTACTCTGGCCGGACTGCGTGTATTTGAACTCCGACGGCTGCAGCCGCGGGTTGTAGCTGAATACTTGTCCAAGGCCATTGCCGAACGACATCTGTGCAAAACCGCCC
>DATBEF010000060.1:0-3728 GCA_036269625.1 Bryobacteraceae bacterium
TGCTTATTGGAATTTCAATAGTGTTTTTCTTGATAATGACGCACTCAGATCTTGCCATTGCGTCTCAAGAAGTGAAGCCATTGGGGCACGCTGCGATTAGATGGTATGACGAATCGCAACAGCGCGCAAGCTCGTTCGCAGACGAGCATCGAAGTGACGTCACGCGCAGCGTCCGCCGCGCCAGCGGCTTAGTGCTAACGGCGAAGTGGCGATTAATCTTACGCTGGCCGACTACCCGCAAGTAATGTTGGCAAGGCCGCTTTCCTGTGTCAGCCCTCAACCCGGCCCATTCTGCGCCACGAGCCTGTTTTGCTTTCTTGATGGGTTCTCAGGATCGGGCATTGAGGTCTTCACGATGGCATCGTAGGTGGGCACTCGGCTACAGGCTCGAGCTCATTCATACCGCAGCGCGATCATCGGATCAACCCGCATCGCCCTCATCGCAGGCGTCAACGTGGCCAGGGGGGCCACCATGCCAAGCACACAAACCACCGCCAGCAAAGCGCTGGGATCCACGCTGCTCAACCCGGGAACAAGGAACGTCGCAAGCGGCTGCATCCCGAAAACCGCCAGCACCAAACCGGTTGCCATCCCGCCGACCACCAGCAAAAGAGAATGCTGAGCAACCAGCCGCAAGACCTTGAATGGAGTTGCTCCCAATGCCACTCGCAGCCCAATCTCCCGTGTCCGTTGCGAAACCGAATATAACAACACTCCATACAAACCAATCGCAGCCAACATAAGTCCCAACCCGCCCATCGCTCCAAGCATTATCGCCCCCGCCTGACTCGGCAGCAGCGCCAGCCCCAACGCCTGGCTCATCGGCCTTGTTTCAATCGCAGCCGTAGAATCCAGCCTCCCAAGCAGTTCGCTGATCGGTTTCACATAACCGGCCGGTGCGCCCGCCGTCCGAATCAGAAAGTGCAAGTTAATAGGCTCGTCGTTGGCAAAGTACGGCTCATACACCGCCAGCTTCTGCTTCTCTCCCAGTGTGAAATACTTGCTGTCCCTCGCCACTCCCACTATGAGTTTGCTCTTGTCATTCGTAAAAGACGTCGTGATCGTGTGCCCCACCGGGTCCGCTTTGCCGAAAACTGCGCGCGCAAAACTCTCGTTCACAATCGCCACCGCTTGCGACCCCTTCCGGTCAGCCGTTGTGAACTCGCGTCCGCGCAACACCGGAATACCAATAGTGCGAAAGTAATCTGGGCCCACGTAATTAGATTGGTATTCCACCGGAATCGCCGTCGCGGAAATGTCTGTCCGAATGCGCGTTCCAATCACGTCGTTGCCGTTCAACGGAACTTCTTGCGTGATCGCCGCTGACTCCACGCCCGGCAAGCTCCCCAATCGCTCCAGCGCCAGCTTCACCAGCGACATCTGCTTTGTTTGATCCGCATATCTATCCGGCACCAGCCGCATATACGCCCAAATTGTCTGATGAACGTTGAATCCCGGGTTCATCGATGTGGCTCGAAGCAAGTTGTGCACAAAAAGAAATCCGGCCGACAGCAACACAATCGAAATCGCCAGCTGGCTCGCAACGAGAATGCTGCGAACATTCCAGGTCCGCGTCGTAGTCTCCCACCCATCCTCCTTCAAAGTCCGATTCATGTTCCGCTTCACTGCCTTAAGCGCCGGCAGCAAACCGCAGAGCGCCGCGCTCACAATCACCACGCACAGCGAGTACCACAACAAACGCCAATCCGGCTCAATTACCAGATGCATCGGAACCGGCACCGGCAGCGTCAGATTGTTAATCGCCTTCGCGCAGCTAATGTCAATCACCAATCCGGCCGCCAACCCCAGCGCCGAAAGCAACAAACTCTCCGCCAGGAGGTGACGGACAATTCGTCTGCGGCTCGCCCCCAGTGACAGCCGAATCGCGAGTTCATGCGAACGGCTCGATGCCCGCGCCAGCAACAGGCTCGCAACATTTGTGCACGCTATCAGCAGCACCAGCCCCACAACGATCATCAGCATCGCGAAGAACGCCGTCACTTGCCCCGGTATCATTTGATTCAACACATCGAATCCGGTCACGCCCATCACTCGCACCTGATTGCTTCTCTTATAGCCTTCTCTCGGATGAATGGCATCAAGTTGGTCAAACACGCTTCGCAAACGGGCGCGCGCAATCGCAAGCGTCATCCCCTTCGGCAGCCGCGCATAGAATTGGACCCGGTCGTCCTCCTGCGCCGCTGTGACATAAACATCCGGCGAAAGGCCAAAGCCCGCTATCGAACGGTGATCCGCCGGGAGCACGCCCGCAACTGAATAAACCCGCCCATCCAGGATCAACTTGCGTCCCAAAATCGCCGGATCACTTCCGAAAGCTCCCCGCCATACACGCTCCGCTAACACCGCCGTCGTCGTCTCACCACGCGCTATACCGCGCCCCAAAAGAAACCGGCACCCCAGCGTCGTGAAGTAGTCGTCCGTCACCACGCCCGCATAAAACCGGCTCGTGCGCTCGCCCTTCCGCAAGTTCACCTCGCGCTCCACATTGATGCCCGCCATTCCGTCGAAAATGTGCGCATCCCGCACAAATTTGTAGTCGGCGATCGAAGAATCGCTGTTCCCGCCTTTCCATATCGAAATCATCGACGCCGCGTCTCGGCATGTCGGCGCGCTGAACAGAAAACTAGTCGTGATGCTGAAGATGCTCGTGTTCGCGCCAATTCCCAGCGCCAGGCAAAAGATCGCCGTCAGCGCGAATCCAGGGTTACGCCGAAACGCCCGTCCCGCATAACAAACATCCGAATATGCGTCCTCCAGCCACTGCACCTGCCACGCCACCGATGTGTCTTCCGCCGCTTTTAACCGTGAACCGAATTCAAGCCGCGCCTGCCTCATCGCTTCCGCCCGTGCGGCCCCGCCCCGCTCCAGTTCTTCCGCCCGGCTCTCCATATGAAACTGCATCTCATCGGCAAGCTCGTCATGAAAACGCGACCGGCCCGCCAGCCACCGCAATCGAAGCCACAGTTCTCTCAGAAATTGCATTGCATTGCCTCTTATGCCGTCTTCATGACCATCTGAATCGCCGCCACCAGATTGTTGAACTCATTCGCTTCCGATGCCAGCTGTTTCTGCCCCGCATTCGTCAGCCGGTAGAAACGCGCCTTCCGATTCGTCTCCGAAATCCCCCACTCGGCCTTAAGCCAGCCCTTCACCAGCATCCGGTTCAATGCGGGATACAACGAACCCTCCTCGACATCCAGGACCTCTGCGGAGCATTCCTTGATGCGGCGCGCAATCCCATAACCATGCATCGGTCCGCCCGACAAAGTTCGCAGGATCAGCAGGTACAGTGTTCCTGGCAATAGTTGTGGAGATGTTTCAGACAAGGCGGCAACCCAATTCCAGACTATATATAGCCTGGAATAGGATAGAAGTCAACCGGTTCTTCGCAAGGCCCATTTGAGATTGTGCCTTATATGCGGTTATCGGAAACTGACTCCCCGTGGATTGCCCGTGAGTAACGGCGATGTATAGATCTACGCTGCGCGACAAGCCACGATCTATTGTGTTCCGTCCGGTGGCGGTCCGCCACTTCTAATCGCGCGTTACCGAGCACAACAGTGAAGATGATTACTCCTTAGCGATTACTAAAAAGATTGCGCCATAAATGTCCAACGCGTTGCTCGCTAAAGAGCCGTTCGCTGAAAGTGGTCGGCCATTTCTTGGCCTACGCCGCCGAACGCCGAATTAATATCGCGGGCGCGCTG
>DATBEF010000094.1:0-16924 GCA_036269625.1 Bryobacteraceae bacterium
TATTGAAAACATGAGAGTGGGAAAAGCTCCGCTACTCTGTTTCAAAGCCCGGTTCCAGCGGCGGCAATACGTCGTGTTCGCGCGCGATCCATACATAAATGGTCGGCAGCACGAAAATGCTTATAATCAACGTGGCGCTGAGCCCGCCGACAATGACGATTGCAAACGGGCGC
Source organism: Bryobacteraceae bacterium (assembly GCA_036269625.1). Taxonomy (GTDB): domain Bacteria; phylum Acidobacteriota; class Terriglobia; order Bryobacterales; family Bryobacteraceae; genus Bog-105. The sequence goes on from DATBEF010000094.1 coordinate 174, forward strand.
TGCGAATCCGAACCGATGCCGCGGGACAATGCCGCGGGCAGCAGGCCAAGAGTGGCAACCAGCATCGTCATCATAATTGGCCGCAACCGAAGCACTGCTCCTTCGATCGCCGCTTCCATGATGGAATGGCCTTGCGCGCGCAACTGATTGATGTATTCGATCATGATGACGCCGGTCTGCACCGAGACGCCGAATAGCGCCAGCGAGCCGATACCCGACGAGACGCTGAAATGCGTTCCCGTGAAATACAGAGCCAGCAGAGCGCCGATGGGCGCAATCGCGATGGTGACCATGACGAGTGAAGCCCACTTGAAGGAGCCGAACATCGAATAGAGAAGGAAAAAGATGACCATCGTTGTGATCGGCACGATCACCTCCAGGCGAGCGTTGGCGCGCTTCGCGCTCTGGTACTCGCCCGCCCATTCGGTGTGATAGCCGGTCGGCAGCTTTACCTGCTTGTCTACCTTCGTGATTGCCTCGTCTACCGCGCTGCCCAAATCGCGGCCGCGCACGCTGTACTTAATCGCGACGTAGCGTTGGTTCGCTTCACGGTAAATCTCCGAACCGCCATCAAGCGTTTGAATGTTGCAGAGCTGCTCGAGAGAGACACGTTGGCCGGTTGGCGAGAGCAGCCGTATATTCGCAATCGCCTCACGCGTATCGCGGAACGGCGGTAAATAGCGCAGCACCATATCGTACACGCGCTCTCCCATCAATACTTCACTTACGGTGCCGCCGCCCACAGCGGTCTGAATCGCATCCTGAACGTCAGCGACATTAATTTGATATCGCGCCGCCTGTAGCCGGTTTACGGTCAAGTTCAGATTGGGCTGTCCCAGCACGCGAAACAGACCGAGATCGGCAATGCCTGGAACCGTGCCTAGCACGTTGACGACCTGTTGACCCTTGTCTTCCAGAGTGTGCAGGTCGTCGCCAAATACCTTAACCGCGAGTTCGCCCTTGACGCCGCTGACCGCTTCCTCCATGTTGTCGGCGATCGGTTGCGAGAAGTTCCAGATTACGCCTGGAATTTTTTCAAGCTCGTGGTCCATCGCCCCGATCAAAGCCTCCTTGTTCTGATGGAATACGGAACGCCATTGCTCTTTTGGCTTCAGGTCTACAAAGTATTCGGTATTGAAAAAACCGGTGGTGTCCGTTCCATCGTCGGGCCGGCCCACCTGGCTGACCGAGACCGTGGCCTCCGGAAATGACGCCAAGATAAGCCGCGCTTGATTCATCAAGCGATCGCCCTCGTCCGGGCCCGTGCTCGGCGCCAGCGTTCCGCGAACCCAGATGGCGCCTTCATCAAGGTGGGGCAAGAACTCGAATCCAATCTTGTCCCGGAACGCCAGCGAGAGCGCGAACGTCAGCACCACAAGCGGAATCGCAATGGTAACCCAGCGGTAGCGGATCGCATATCGCGCGGCAACTCGATACCGCTCTGTCAGAAAGACCATCACCGGGTTGTGCCATTCCTTCGCGCCCTTCCGGAACAGTATGCTCGACAGGACCGGGGCGACGAGCATGGAAAACAGCAACGCGCCCAGAAGCGCAAAGGCCACGGTCCAGGCCATCGGCTTGAATAAACGCCCCTCAACGCTCTGCAAAGTGAAGATTGGAAGATATGCTGTGATGATGATCGCGATGGCATAGAACACCGGCCGCTGCACTTCGTGAGCCGCCTCGCGGATCTTCTCCATCGGCGTTCGGGCGTTATTCTCATGCCGGCTAAGGTGACGCACGATGTTCTCCACCATGACCACCGCGCCATCGACGACCATTCCGAAATCGAGCGCGCCCAACGACAATAAGTTCGCCGGTATGTGACGCAAATCCAGACACGTAGACGCGAATAACAGTGCAAACGGAATGGTTAGCGCAACGATGAACGCTCCGCGTACATTGCCTAAAAAAAGGAACAGAATTACCGCGACTAAAATAATGCCCTCGGTCAGGTTGTGCATGACCGTGTGGGTTGTGTAATGAACCAGGTCGCTCCGGTCCAGGAAAGGAACCACCTTGACGCCGGGCGGCAGAATACCGTCGTTCAGTTCCTTTACTTTTGCGTGAATACCTTCCAGCGTCGAATCCGAATTGGCCCCCTTTCTTAACAAAGCAATTCCATACACCGCGTCCGGATCGTCCAGAATCTCGCCGTTTTTCAAATGAATCGATTTCGCGACCTGTCCAAGGCGAATCTTTGGCCCTTGCTCTACCACGCCTAAATCGCGGACGCGCAACGCCGTACCGTTCTGGGTCAGGATTACTGTGTTAGAGATGTCCCGAACGTTCCGGACTAAACCGACCTCTCGCACATTGATCTGTTGCAATCCCGCCTGAATGAAACTTCCTCCGGCATTCGTGTTGTTGTTTGTAAGCTGCTGTTCAACCTGCGCCAGACTGAGACCGTATTCAACCAGCTTGTTAGGATCGAGCCGTACCTGATACTCGCGCGTGGGCCCTCCGAAGCTCTCAACATCGACCACGTTCGGCACGGATTTGAACTGCTTTTCGACCACCCAATCCTCTAGCGACTTCAACTCCATCACGTCGTACTGCGGATCGGTGCCGTGCAGCGTATACCAATAGATCTGCCCTACCGGGCTCCAGTCTGTGCCCATCTGTGGTTGCAGGCCCGGCGGAAGCGTGACCTGCGACAGCCGTTCGAGCACCTTCGCGCGATTCCAATCGTTTTCCGATTCGTCGTCGAAAACCATCATGAGGCTGGAAAGCCCGAACAGCGATACGGAACGCAAGCTCGCTAGGTGCGGTATGCCGTTCATGACAATCTCGAGGGGCACGGTAACTTGTTGTTCGACTTCTTCAGCGGCGCGGCCCGGCCACTGCGTGATCACCTGGACATAGTTGTTGGCTACGTCCGGATAGGCTTCAACGGGCAATCTCTTAAAGGAGATATAGCCCCAGATGAATAACATGATCGCAATCGCCAGTACCAGGAAGCGACTGCGGAGAGCGTAGTCGACAACGGCGCGGATCATCCTACTCGGTGACCGCGCTTTCAAGGATCAGGGCACGCTCAACCACCCTCTGGCCCGGGTCAATGCCGGATCGCACCTCCTGCACATTGTCAGGCAACATGTCGCCGGATTGCACCTCAACACGCCGGAAGCGGTTGCCATTGGCCGGTACGTAGACCCAATCCCGGTCGTGCAAATGGAGAACGGCGGTTGCCGGCACAGTAGCCTCACTGCGTTGTGTTTTGCCGTAGAAGATGGCGGTCGAAAACATCCCGATCCGCATGTTTCCCGGATTGGCTATTTGGATTCGCACCTTAGCGGTACGTATCGCGGGATCGAGGATTGCGCCTATGTTCCCGATGATCCCGCGATAGAGGCGGTCCGGATAAGCGTTCAGTTTGATATCGGCCCTATCGCCCAATCGCACCATCGCCAAATCGTTCTCGTACACATCGCAGATCACCCAGACATGGGCCAAGTCAGCAATCGTGAACAGCCCGGCCTGCTGGTTGTCGGGCGTCTTGACATTGGAATCTTTCGTGATTTGCTGGTCGACGATGACCCCGGGGATAGGAGCATAGATATTGACTACCGGGTCCGGATGGTTGATGTCCGCTCCTATGATGCGCAGGTGATCGATGGCAACGTTGAGATCCACCTTGGCCTTCTGTTCCACGTTCTGAGCAACTTCGTAATCGGCCTGGGCAATGGCCCCATGTTCGTAGAGGATCTGTGACCGGTCCAGTTGCTTATGAGCGAGCAGTTCGTCGGCCTTGGCGTGGTTGTAATTCTGGAACGAGGCAGAAATGTCGTCGCTCAATATACGTGCCAGCAGTTGGCCCCTGGTAACGGTGTCGCCAAGTTTTGCGCGGATCTCCACCACACGGCCGGAGGCAAGCGAGATCACCGGCACTTCGAGCGAGATATCCGGATTCACCACACCGGTGGCGCTCAACGTCTGAACAACATTCCGCCGTCCCGCCGCGACAACCGGGAAACGCTCCGGGCGATCGACCTGGACCAGACCGGCGCCGGTCTCCTCTTGCACTTGCGCCGGCGGAGGCGCCGCAGCCGCTGCATCCACCTTGGGCGAAGGGCCGCAGCTATTCAGCGCCAGCGCACCGGCTAGAATCACTGCACCCAAGAAAAAAGTCTGTACGCGCTTCATTGCATAACCTCGCGTCCCACCGCAAAATTCACCTGGTTGGCTGCGGAAAGATAGGAGCCCACCAACGTCAAATAGTTAAGCTCGGTATCCCGGTACTCCTTCTGCGCATCGAGGAAATCGAGCAATGAGGCAGCACCGTGCAGGTAAGAGAAGGAGACCTTCTCGCGCACGTCCAGCGCTTCCTGCAGATATTTGCTTTTGTATGGCCGCAGCAGTTCGAGCGTGCTTTGCACGGTCGCATAGGCGGAATCGACATCGTGAAACACGGCCACCTGCGCTGCGGTGACCAGCTTCTGGTTACGCGCGATATCAAGTTGCGTTCGCAACTTCTCTCCCTGGTTGCGATCGAAAATGCGAAGCGGAATGCTAACGCTGAATCCTATATATGTATTCAGCGGCGGCGGTTGGTGCGACCCGTCCGCGCCAAATACCGGGTCCGTACTTCCGTTGGCAACGGCCAAGCGATAATCGGTGCGCGCGCGATCGAGTCCGGTCACGGCTTCCTTCAAATCAGGCCGCTGGTCCACCGCCGCCTGCCGCAATTCCTCGATTGGCCTCAGGGCGTCTTTGAAATCGAAGCTCTCGGTAACATCGAACTGATCCACCGGCGTTCGATCGCCCAGCAGCGCGAGCAGGTCGATCTTAGCGGTCCGCAGATTGACTACTGCCGTTTGCAGGTCCGATTCAAACTGAACACGCTGCAGTTCGATGCGTTCGAAATCAACTTGGGCGATATCGCCCGCCGAGTAGCGCGTCTTGGCGATCTCGATTTCTTTGTCGTAGTACGCCAAATTCTCCCTGGCAACCTCCAGCACCGCTTTGGCCTGCAAAACACGGACAAAAGCGTCCCGGAGGCTGAACATCAGGTTGCGTTCCAAATCGTTTTGCGTTTGGGTGGTGATCTCGGTGTTCTCGCGCGCATCCTCTAGCCGGAGCTCGCGTTTGTGCTGGCGCTCATGAAGATAACTGATGTTGCCGAAGAGATAGGACTGCCACAGCGGACGATATGGGTTGTCATGAAAGGGCGTGATCTGGTCCCATCCCAACGTTGCGCTTGGGTTCGGGCGCAAAAATGCCGTAATCTCCTGAGCCTTGGCTTCGTCGATCGTTGCCTGGCCCGCCAACAGGGTAGGATTGTTGGCTCGAAACCTTGCCTGCGTCTCCTGCCATGTAAGTGCTCGCGGCGTGCCGGAGGTCTGGGCCATGCACCCCGCTGCAAACAGGAGAGCGGCATACACACGCCATATAAACAGGCGTTGCATCTGTCCTCCTAAATTTCGTTAATAATTCGGGGGGAGTTATACGGAAAGATAGGGAGGCGAACGCCCGGCGCAATAGGGAGCGGTTCTGCTCAGCGTAGTCAGGGTGATCGTCAGAACAAATGCAATGAAAAGGAACGTAAACGCTAGCTGACAGAACCGGATAACCATGGGGCTGTCCATGGTTTCGTACAACCTGATTAAGTCGTCGTTCTGCTTCTGCCCATCGGTCCGGCTATTGCTGCGGCTTTGGCTATGGTCAAGCTGGGCACTCAGGTGCTCAATGCGCAGGATGTCATCGGTCGCGGAGATGTAGGGGAAAAGTGCAACGACGATAAGCGCGACTCCGGCCACATGAAGCCATCGAGGCCCACGTGTGCGTTTGGCGCCAAAAAACTCGGATCGGATTGCGCTACCAAGAGCTAAGAGCCCCAGTAACACCCAAACCAAGTTGAGTGTCGTATCAAGATGCACTTTTTCTACAGTAACACGCCAAAATGCTAGGTATTCAGCGTCGCATAAACGCGGCACGGAACCGTATTTGCTTCCCGGCGCATCAACTTTACTGGGAGTGTAAGTGGCCGGAACTGGACTTATAGCCGCAAGCCGCTGGTGGTTCACCAGGAAAACGGTAGCCTGCGTTGCTATTGCATCCGGTTTGGTCTGCGCGCCGGTAGGGGGCGCTGACCTGCCCGTGCGCACAAGCGTTCCTACGGTGCAAGGGATCTTGCAGCCGAAGTATTTCTGGCGAACAACCGGAGTACAAGCCGGCGCGGAGATTTTGACTCTGTTTTGCCGCTTGGACGCATCTAAGTCCGGGGACGAGCGCGAGGCGCCACTAGTAGCAATACTGCGCGATAGCTTAGGGGATAACGATACGAGCAACGACCGGCTGCGCTACGTGTGGTTACTCAGCTATGTCCATCCAACCTGGCGGCAGGAGGCTTTGTCGGCGGTCCCATTCGTCTACTGGCGCTCCGGCGGGGGGCAGAAGCCGGCAGACACCAAGCTTCCCAAGCCGCTGATCGACCTCTCGCAGCCCAGTGGCCCGTTGTTTTCGAGCGTCGGACATCAAATCGTGCAGTGGTCGCTTCTTGACCCTACCCTGATGCCGGTTCGCGCCAGTTCCCGCACCTATCGGACAAATGAGTTGGATGACGAAAGACTGCACTTGGAAGAAGCGATCGGCTATCTCCGCGAAGCGCCGGTCTCAACCGGTGGCTTTCTTGGTGCGGCGGCCCCAACTCGCGCGGAACTGAACACTGTAATCGCACGGCTGTCTCTACGAACTCATATGTTGGGTGGTTTGGTCAGCGAACAGCAGGCCGAAAAGATGGGCGAGGCGGACGGTTTTGCGCAAGAAATCACTCGCAACCGTAATATGGAGACGCTTCGCGTGTGCGCGGAAAAAACGGGGCTCATCTTCGAGCCGATCGACGTTGCCGGGCATGTGGGCGAGTATGCAGTGCTTTGGTATCCGCTTGACCATAAATTTGAACGTCCCTCCTCGCCCTTGAACACGGTTTGGAAAGTCTTGACCATCAAGGATCCGGAGCAAGACCCGCGGCTTAAGGGGTGGCGGGGGCCGCGATTTGAACGCGCTCTCGATTCGAATGGATCTCTGCTGCCGACAGGAGCGGCGGGCGAACCTGTTCAACTGATCCCGCTGGCTGTTTATGGGATGAGTTATCCCACGAAGCCATTGTTATTAGCGGATTTCCGGGACACGCATCGCGTTCGCCAACGCGAGATGGCCCAACGCATGATTGACGACACCGCCACCGGCATACTCGGCTTGTCGCACTTCACAAACTGGTACTTCTTTGTTGGCGAAGCGATCTACGACTTCGTGCGCAGCCACCGCGGAACCGCTGTCAATCGTTTGGCGCGCATGGATTCTTATTCCCAATTTCGTGTTGAACTCGCGCTCGATCACGATCTGGATCCGACTCTTCGTCAAGTGATGCAACGGCGCGTGGCTTCGATGGCGCTCAATCCGTTGGAAGTGGCGCCGGCCCGTGAGATTGCGGTGGCGGATGCGCGCTATGCCGCTTTAACCTCGGACGCCGAAGCTGGGCCGGCTAGCAAGTTGGCAAAGCGTCTGCAGCAGGACCGCCGCATCGAATTAGCGGAGTATGGCAACACTGAGCGGCGGCAGGTTTCAGATGAGGTGTTTCATCGCGCAACCTTCGGCATCTACACGCGGCGGGTGAAAGAAAGCGACCTGAACCCGGTCATTTTGGATCGGGACCGCCGCATCGATTACAACCTCGCGTTCCTCGACGGCTTGGTGAAGGCCGGAACGGATCCAGAGGTCAGCTACCCAGTAGCACGAATCCGGGATTCGGTGAACACGATAGCTGAACTGGCACCGGGCGTCATGGTGAACAACATCCGGGAACACGCGGCCAACACCATAGAGGCTCTGAAAGGCATCAGTAACGATGGCACCCTCCAGGCCGATTGCACTCGCGCGGCGGAAGGCATCAAGGCTGGGCGGCAGCTGCTCAATATCGACGCTTCTCTGTCTTTCGTGAATACGAATATCGCTTCGGGCTCAACACGACCTGTCGCGAAGGGATCCGAACCCACGAAGTGAGCCGGCCTTTCCGCTTCTTTCCGTTCCTATTCCTGGCTCTCATGTTGGCTGCGCAGTCGAGCACCCAATTGAGCCAGCGTGAATCAAACCGACACGATCGGCGGCTGTTGGTCATCAAAGTCGATGGCTTAAATGCGGACCTTCTGTATGACGCAATGGCGGAGATCGATCCCGCCACCAGCAAATCCCGTTTGCCTTGGCTAACGCACGTCTTCTCCGATAACGGAACAATCTTTAAGAACTTCTACACGCGAGGCATAAGCCTGTCGGCGCCTTCCTGGTCTATGCTCGACACTGGCCGCCATGGCGTCATTCGAGGGAACGTGGAGTTCGACCGCTATACCGGTCACACCTACGACTACCTGAATTTCTTTCCGTTCTATATCGGTTACGCACGCCACCGTCAGATGGACATGCCTGCCGTTGAGGTCCTCGACCGCGCGGGCATACCTTTGGTTTCAGACAGGTTTCCTCCTCAGCAGGTGTTTCAAAGCCCACAACTGTTTCAGCGGGGAGTTGATTGGAGAAACCTGGAGCACGCTCTTCAACGCCACTTTTCGGAGAAGACGATCATGTCGATGATCGAAGGTAGCGGAACGCCATCGTTCGATGAAACTTTGTTGTCGCAGACCGAGGCCGACGTCGAAACCGCGCTGCGGCAGCCGGAGATCTTCTACATCGACTACTTCACTGGTGACATTGATCATGAGGGGCACGCGACCAATGATCCGGCTGCGTTGATGATTCAGCTAAAGCGGCTGGATGCCTTTGTTGGGCGGATCTGGACCGCGGTGCAGTCGAGCCCACTCGCGCAGGACACGACCATGGTTATGGTTTCCGACCACGGGATGAATAATGTCCCGGGCATTCATAGCCAGGGCTTCAGCCTGCCGGATCTCTTCAGCAGCCCGCAAGGCGGCGCGCATCACGTGATTACCGATCGGCACCAACTTAGCGACTATAAGCTGGCTGGGCTGAATCCATTGGTCTCCCGCGTCCCCACCGAAAGCACAGCGTCCTTTTATCTGAAGGGCGAAGCAAGCCGCTATCCGACCGCTTGGCTGGACGTGGATGGAAATGAACGGGCGTCGGTTTGGCTCCGCAATAGCGACTTGAATATCATTCACATTCTCTTGCTCCAATTGGCTAACAAAGATCTCACTCCCCCGATCCGCAAGGCGGCCGCGGCGTTTCTGGACGCGACAATTGACCGGCATCGCGCGTTGTGGACCGCAACGGCAAATGGATTGGAAGAGGAGATGCATGCTTTGAGCCACCGGATCGACGAACGCAAAGCGGCTGGAATCCATCGGAAGACCTCCGACAAGCAAGCCAACCGGCTTCTCGAAGAGTTGGACGAATGGGAGCGGGAAGAGAACGAGTATTCAAGTTATATTGCGCATCTTCGCGCTCTGCTGGCGTTCCGGGCGGATCCGGAGCACCCATTGAAGGAGAAAATCTCGGATCTGGTTCCGGAGCTTGTTCTGGGGGACCGCAACACCGCCGGACAACTGCAACATTACGTGTCCGGGCCCGCCGAGAACGGTTTGGCCGTCGATGGCGGAGACCGGCTCGATGAGGAACGGTCGTTCCGTCATGTCGACTATTTCTCCCTTTTGGCAGCCCAGCGGGTCCGCAATAATCCGCAAACCGCGATGTCGCCTCGCCCAATCGACTTCACAGCCATGGCGCTGTCAAACGGCGATTATTGGCTGTACGCGAACGAAGAGAGCCAACTGCTGGTTCACGTGAGCGATGACGGGCAGATCTCCGTGCAGCCAATTCGGAAGCTAACCGACCGCGATGGCGATCTGCGCTATGATGCGCAATCGTGGCACGACGGGTTGCCCTTGCACCTTTTTGAAGATCGCGCGCTGCATTTGCCCCAGGGCGCAGACCGCGCTGCCTGGTTGTCTCAGCCCCACAACGAACGTGAGTGGATGGACGCGATTCATCAAACGCAGTATTCAAACGGAGTGATCGGCATCACTGAGTTGCTGTCGCCAATCGGTCCGAACGTGCCGGGCCCACCCGGTATTAGCCCCGTCTTGCTTCGTTACGAGCGCAGGCGGCGGGAGCTGGTGCAACCGGATTTTGAAATCTTTGCCGCGGATCACTGGAACTTCAACGTCCGCAACTTCAATCCTGGCGGAAACCATGGAAGCTTCTTTCGCATCTCGACGCATTCCGTCTGGATGATGGCGGGACTGGGCGTCCCGGTCCACCAAGTGATTCAGGAACCGTACGACACTTTGAACTTTGCGTCAACTATTCTGAGCGTCGCAGGCCGCACGCCGCCAATGCCCGATCGGGTTGTTATTCAAGCGGCTATGCATTAGGCTAATCGTGTGTTTTCGGCATCCTGAGTCGGGAGCAGTTTGTCGGTTACCGGCAGGCGTCAATCTTGAAATGACCGACAAACGTTGCAGTATCAGTCTTATCAACAGGGGAATGAAACGAGATACCAATGTCGGGCGAATGCGAAGTGACCGGGAAACGGTCGGGCATAATAGCCCTCGCAACTGAGTTCCGAATTCTGGGCTCGGGCCTTCCAAGCGGGCGTTTGCAGGGATGGCGCCCGCAATACCTCATCACTCTCGTCGTACACAAATCCTCTCGAGGCCCAAATCATTCCGCCCAGATTGAACGTCAGTAATCGGGCTTCACCGTTGGGCGGAGTTGCACGGATCGTCTTGAGATACAAAGGGCGCATCACTAGAAAGTGAACGATGTCTCCGGCGTCGTTGCAAAAATGAATAAACGCGAACAAGTGTAAGCTCACGCCGAGGACAACCAAAGGTAGAACGGCACCGATCATCGCCTGCAACCACGCACGCTGCCGCAGCCATCGGAGCGTGAGGATAGCAGCGCACACTCCCATGCATGCCCAGATGAGCACCAACGCTGGCACACCTATCAAAACGAAGACGAGATCTGGAGAGATCGGAGTGGAATTGAGAGCAATAAGCAGCAGCGGGCATCCGATCGCAAGCCACAGGGGCCAGAGCTGAATATCTCCCTTGCTGGATGAACCGTGTTGCGCGGGCAATGTACGCCTCGTACCTCTCTGGCCTTCCTCTCCCGCATGCCGACGGTCAGCAACCGCTGTCGTAGGTCACTCGTGCTTGTCGAAAGGGCACGGCTATTCCGGCAAGTAGAAGCCTGCCGACGCTCCCACCCAATCCAGGTTCTTATTGAAATCGACGCCCATCATCTGACCGCGCCCGGTGCGGAGGATGGTGGTCACGGGCTTCAATTCGTTATCCCAGATGTACATGATTCGGACCTCGATCTTGGTGGCCCCAACAGGCGTCTCAACAGTGGGTACGAAGTCCATCTTCTCCTGAAGGATGTAATTTGCCCGTTCGTTCATTGGGATCGCCGCGATCGCTTCCGCGCTGGGCCCGATCTGCACACCCAGGCCCGCGAACGAATAGAGCGGCTTGAGAACATACTCATCCAGATTCGCGGGCAGCTCCGGCATATCGTTCAAGAAGAACGTGGGGGGTACACACACGTGCCGAAACCAGGGTAGCGAAAATTTGCTCAGCCGGAAGAACCAATTTGGATGACCTGCCCACTCCACCGCTAAGTCATCGGTGAACCGGAAGTTCATCGGCGGACGCTTGCGCACTAACTCATCGACAATCACGCGATTGTAGATGCGCCGGATCCGCTTACCGCCGGCATACAGTTCCCGGCCGCGCTTCTCCACGTCGCTGACGCAAACCGCGCGGATGCCGAGCAACTTTTCACTGAGCAGGAAATCGCATAACGTTTTTTGCTGGAGCGGCTGAATCTCTAAAAGCACCGTCTCTTCGGGATCATTATCGCCAACGATCGCGCGACGAAGTAACCGCAAGTAGCCGGCCTGGTCCAGGCCGCCCAGCAGTGATTGCAAATTGCTGTCGAGCGAATAGACTTCCCGATATACATCCGCAAGCGCGGGTTGGAAGGCGTATAGCGAAGGGAAGCCTTGTATCTCGACTAACTTCGGCTCGAACTCTCCGGTTGTTGAATCGCGAACCAATCCGAAATCGGCCTGTACAAACAGAGGATGTTGAGGCTCATCAGGCACGCGAAACTCGGGTGGAATTGTGGCTGCCGATGCGGCGAGATACTGCTGGTTTGACGCTAACTGGTCATAAAGTTCGCGGCCGTAGCGGACCATTGTGTCCAGCAGAGGCTTCGGCAGGAAGACTGGCGTTTCACAGCAGCGGAACGCCACGTGAGTGCCCGCAACATCATCCAGCCGCCGCAAAAATTCGGCGTATCGCTCCGGTTTCCATTCCGCGTTGAACTGCCTGCGCAACTCAGGTATCAAGCGGCGCTCGCTTAGACCAGAAACTCGCCGTGCACCATGATTTCGCGGCCATCCGCCCATATATCGAAATCGCGGCCCACAACGTCGATATGCGTCGTGGAACTCCACGGCGCGCCCGTATGCGCGCCGTAGGGATCGCCGAAAGCGATGTGGACACCCGGTAATTTCTCATCCTGGAGGATGTTTCCGATAACATCTCTCACACCGATGTTGGTGCCAATCGCAAACTCACCCACTCGGTCGCTGTTTGAATCGCGATGCGTGTACTCCCAGAATTCACTTTCAAGGGCCTTATTCGCCGAATGCGCCTCGACCAGGCGGTTCTGCGCGATACGGATCGTCAATGGCGTCCGCTCCAGGTCCCCAAATTTGGAACAGAGGTAATCGCCCACCACGCCGTCCACCACAAACGTGCCATTCACCTCCAGCGGTGACGTGAACACTTCCCCGCCAGGAAGATTGCCCCACTTCTCGCTGCTAATGATGCCGCTCGTCTTCAGCCACTTATATTCCGGCGTCAAGCGCGCCGTAATGTCGGTACCAGCGGGCGTTTTCGCCTGTATGGTCTGCGCCTTGGTAACGATACTCATCACGCGAACGCTGAGTTCGTCCACTTTCAGGAAATCGGCGCGCATGCCCTCCAACATGATTTTTTTTTCGATGTTCACCATGTGCGCATGGCGAAGCTTCTTCCGATTGACGACATCGGTCATTTGCATCCGCGTCCTCAGTTCATTCGGCTGAGCCTGAACTGCGAAGATGCTCACCTGGCTCGATTCAAGATCGTCCAAAATCTCCTGAGGCATGTTCACGAGCGGCCGCGGCGCAAGGTCTTCCAGCACAAAACTGCGATACGCACAATCGGCGGAATCGAGTTCCGATGCAAGGCTGGCCGCAATTTCCTGGCACGCCCGATCCGTAATAAGAGTCACCTTCTCCGAGGGCTGAACCTTCAGGCAAACGAAGATAGCATTATGGGCCCCGGGCTTCAGTTCGGGATCGAATGGCGTGCTGTTCAGGTCAGTTATCATGCCGCTCCGGCGCTCACTGGCTGATCCATAAGATTGGCTTCTGTTTCGTAAATCATGTAATCCACTACTTTGGTTAGGTCTCCGGTCTCCTGAAAGATCCTTAGCTGGCGATCAGCGCCTGTACCGTGTTCGAGAATTCGATGAATATAGTTGATCTCGCGCCGCGATCCCAACTCATCGACGACATCGTCAACGAAATGGAGATACTCATGAATCAAATCGCGCAACGGCACCTCGATCTGCTTTCCGAAATCGATCAGCTTGCCATCCAAGCCGTAGCGTAGGGCGCGCCACTTGTTCTCCATGATCAGGGCGCGGCGATATAGGCGGAAACCCTGGTTCGCGGCATGCAGCTTGTACAGCTTGGCGATTGTTGCCTGAATTAAAGCCGCAATCGCAATGGTTTCGTCCGCTCGCATTGGAACGTCGCAGATGCGGAACTCGAGCGTCGGAAAGTTCGGGTGCGGCCGGATATCCCACCAGATCTTCTTGGCATTATCGATGCAGTTGGTTGACACCAACAAATTGACGAAATTCACATACTCGCCCCAACTGGGGAAATAGTCGGGAATGTTGGTTCGAGGGAATTTGTCGAACACCTTACAACGATAAGACTTCAGCCCCGTATCCATCCCCAGCCAAAACGGCGAGTTGGTGGACAGAGCCAGAATGTGCGGCAGGAAGTACCGTGCCGCGTTCATCAGATGAATTGCCGTCTCGCGGTCCTCGACGCCAATGTGCACGTGAAGACCGAAGATCAGATTCGCGCGAGCGACCATCTTCAAATCTTGAACAATGATTTGATAGCGTTCGTCCGGATAGATGTCCTGCTTGCGCCAATCCGCGAACGGGTGAGTGCCGGCTGCAGCCAGGCGCAGGTTGTTCTGCTTGGCTAGATCCACGATCTGCGACCGAAGGCTCTTGATCTGGCGCGACGCTTCCTGGATGTTCTCGCAAACCCCGGTTCCCACTTCGACGACGGATTGATGCATCTCGGCCTTGACCGCTTCCTTGAGCAAGGTTTTACCTTTCGAGATGATCTCGGCGTCAATATGTGAACGAAGGTCCCGAGTAATGGGATCGATGGTCTGGTACTCTTCTTCGATACCGATGGTGAGGCTGGGTTTCATCGCTGAGCTTAGGCTTGTGTCTAGTGTACCCAGCCAATCGCGGCGGCGGCCAGTCGGGGAAGCGCGTTATCACCACCCGAGCGATGGAATCGATTCAAGGAAGTTGATTCAGAAGCGGCCCGTTACCGTGCGGGCAAACTGGCGCATTGTTTTTCGTTTTCATGGCGCGGATGCATTTGACGTTGAACTGATCGACTATCACTAGGCCAAGGAGCAAGAAGACCATGCCGATGAAAAATCCCGCGCACCCCGGACGTATCGTAAGGAGTGCTTGCCTTGAGCCTTTAGGCTTGTCCGTTACCGAAGGAGCAAAGGTTCTCGGCGTCAGCCGGCAGACGCTTACGAAGATCATCAACGGCAGGTCCGGCATTAGCCCCGAAATGGCGATCCGGTTAAGCAAGGCATTTGGCAGCACTCCGGAAACGTGGTTGCGGATGCAGCTTGCTTACGATCTTGCGACCGCTCCGGAAGGACGAGGGCAAAATCAAGGTGCGCCGTCAGCACGTCCCTCAAGAATTGCAGATGAATTGACCCGACCGGGCCGTTTCACAAAGGTCCACACATTGGCCGGCGGCCGCAAAGGCACGTGGAGCTTGAGCGTTACGCGTAACCGGCGCTTAACATTCAGTGTCGATGATGAGAGCGAAATTTGCGACTTGAATTTAGAGGATTACCACTAGCCCAAGGGAGTAACGATCATGGGTATGAAGAACCCGCCGCACCCCGGCGATTTTGTTCGGACGGAGATCATTGAACCGGCTGGCCTGTCAGTCACCGCCGCCGCCGCCGCGTTGCACGTATCGCGCCCTGCCCTATCCAGCCTTTTGAACGCCAAGGCGGACCTTTCCGGCGAAATGGCGTTACGCATCGAGAAGGCCTTTGGCGTAAAGATGGATACGCTCGTGCGCATGCGATCGGCCTATGATATTGCAAGGACTCGCAGCCGAGAGAAGGAAATCCGGGTCCGGCGCTTTCACAAAACGGCTGATATTCGCCCATAGCCCTAAGAGTATGCACTCAGACGCTAACAGCCCTTCGACGCCGGAACTAGGATTCGTTTCTCTTGCGCCGGATCCGGCTGTCTCACAAAGGATCCGTTGTGCAACGCTGCAAAGCGTGCCTTGAAGATCACTCCGGCCATGTGCGACGAATAAATTTATGCTGAATGGCGAATGGAACATCCGTCCCGCGGCGATTCACGATGCTCATGCTATTGCGGAGGTTCACGTCGAAAGCTATAAGAACGCGTATCGAGGCATCTTTCCCGAGGCTTTTCTAAATGGATTGTCCGTGGAGAAGCGTGAATCCTCTTGGCGGGATTCGCTGACAACGCATGAGCCGCCCTCAGCGATAACAATGGTCGGCTGTGACGCTGGTGGTAGAGTCGTGGGTTTCGTCTCAGGTGGCAAGGAGAGGACTGGCCAGTTGGGGTGCGATGGTGAGCTCTACGCTATATATCTGCGCCAGGAGGCGCAACGAAAGGGACTGGGAGCTTTGCTTGTCCGGCAATTCGTGCACGAGTTGGTTACGCGCGGATTTGGTTCCATGGCCGTGTGGGTTTTAGCACTCAACCCCTCAAGAAGATTCTATGAATGCCTCGGAGGGAAGATTATTGGGCAACAACAGATAGAACGGGGAGGGCAGACGTTCATCGAAGTCGCATATGGCTGGCAGAGTTTGAATGTCTTTCCCTAATCGCAAGAGGGCTCAAGGATTACGGTGTCTCACAAAGGTTAAGTTTCGGGACGTGCCGCAACCGCCCGAGCGCGACGAAATTCACACGCCCGGAGTGCGGTCAAAACGCATGGGACAAGCCCCGAAACGCGGAAGCCGAAGCTGTTTAAAATTCTTGCCAACGCTACAATTGTTATTGACACGCGCCATGTGGCGCGTTACGGTGCGGGATGATAAAGACAATCCGCCACAAGGGGCTGAAACGGCTGTTTGAACAGGACGACCCAAGCGGCGTAAACCCGGAACACGTTGACAAGCTGAGGGACATTTTGGCGACGCTTAACGCCGCTCCTACGGTTGCTCACATGGATTTACCTGGATTCCGGTTGCATCCGCTCAAAGGCCACAGGAAAGGCTTTTGGGCCGTAACCGTTCGGGCCAACTGGTGAGTAATTTTTCGTTTTGACGGTGACGCGCAGGATGTTGATTATGTCGATTACCACTAGACAGAGAGAACGAACCATGACGATGAAAAACCCACCGCACCCGGGCGGCGTCGTTTTGCGCCAGTGCATTGAGCCGTCAGGC
>DATBEF010000112.1:0-4113 GCA_036269625.1 Bryobacteraceae bacterium
GGATTTCATGTGCGCCTTCCATGTGCGGCATTGCCAATTTGAGGACGGCTGACGTGCCGTCGGCGCAAACAACAGGGGCGACCCAGGAGCATGTTACGTTCGCGTGCTCAAATGGAGGACCAGCGCGCAGTGACCAGCGGCCCGTCAATTCCTCTAACATCGCCGGCAAGCTGTCGAGCCATTCCTGCCGTTCGCGGTGCTTGCAGCAGTTTGCGCTAAGTTGTTCGGGGATGATCATTGGCCAGTCGCGAGCTTGCCATGGAGGCGAGGGATTGTCAAATGGCACTGATCGCGCGGAGAGTCGCGCCCCTTTTGCGGATTGCTGTCGGATGACGCCCAACCTGGACAGTGGGCCCGTCCCGACCGCCTTCGGGTCCAATGTACGGATAGCCGACCACCCGGAAACAATTCGAGCCACGCTGAACCGCTCAATCACCGGCGCTCGCATTGATTTCCCGACCCGAGGAAAGCGACTCAATCGGACATTCTTTGCCAGATCGCTGTGGAATGCCCCGAGACTGATTGAGTCTCCAGAATGAGTCGATTGCCCTCTTCGAAGCGGAAATGACGGACCTGCTCTGTTCCGATCCAGTTGGAAAACGAACTGCCCTCAACACGATGCACTACGACGCGCTTCTCCACATCGACCGCAAAAGATCCCCAGTAACCGAAATACGTCCGCCAAGCTTCGGCCGCCGCTTCAGGGCTGGCTTGAAGGGGATCGTCGCAGGCGAGCCTTGTACGGCTCCCGACTGACAGCTGTGCCGACATGTGGCCATCGGGCTGATAAAGGATCAAACCTGTGGGCGAGTCCCCAAATGGTCTCAACACGTCGCCGGACGGCGGAACATGCTCAAAGGAGACCAAAGTCCACGAGCCGACGAAGTGTTCGGAGGATTTTCGGTTCTCTTCCCGCAGTCCGGGATTAGCGGCTCCAGCCATTTGTGCATCATCATAGCTGACCATGAGAGGACCGCAGTCGAGCGGAGTCCCCAGATAACGCCTGGATGACGGGCATCCGGACATTAGGGGAGCGACGCCGACAATCCGGGCAGCTATTCGGAAACAATACTACCGTCGCCCAGTTTCCGAAAATGCCACGTCAACAGTAAATAGAAAAGCTGTGCGTGAAAACTTACAAGTTCCTACCGCTCCGGTGCATCGGATGATGTCGGCCCCCCAGCCGGGCGATTCTCCGGGCTGATGTCGCGGATGACGCGGCATGGATTTCCCGCCGCAAACACGTCGTCCGGTATGTCCCTGGTAACAATGCTGCCGGCTCCGATCACCGTGCGCGAGCCAATGCGCACACCGGGAAGAATGAGCGCCCCGCCACCGACCCAAACATCCGAGCCGATGGAGATTGGTTTGCCGAACTCCTGCTGACGACGGAGCTCGGCGTTCAGGGGGTGCATGGGCGTCAGAATCTGGACACCAGGACCAAAGAGAGTGAAATCTCCGATCTTGACCGGGCAGACATCGAGCACGACGCAGTTGAAATTGAAAAAGACGCGCTCCCCGAGTTTGATATTGGAACCGTAGTCACAGAAGAAGGGAGGCTGCATCCATACGGTATCACCGCCCTTGCCAAAAAGCTGTAAGAGAATCTGCCGCCGAATATCCCGCTCAGATTCGCGGGTTGCATTCAGAGCCTGGCAAAGGTCGCGTGCCCGATCACGGTCCCGGACCAAGTCGGGATCCAAAGCGTCGTAAAGCTCGCCAGCAAGCATTTTGTCCCGTTCCATGCGCAAGCCGTTTCCTCCAGGTTCATGTTTTTTCACAACGAGAATACAACGTACAAGCAACTCGACTTATGCATCCGTTTGGTTAGAGTGATGCATGACAAAGGGTATACGAAACTGGTTGTTTCCGAATTATGGGCCATCCGGACAATACCGGACCCTGGCCGACCAACAAGACACAATTCGTAAACGCTGCACCGTCAGCGCGATCTATACCGGGAAAGGCGAGTTTACAATCATGCCACTTCAGCCGACGAATTCAACCTGCCGAGTCGATTCGAGCTTCTCTGGCGTCCTTATGCCCAATCAGCAACGCACGCATCGTGAGTATGAGGGCGACAAACCAACACCAACGAAAGAACAACGCACGCTTCGCCAATACGAACAGTCAAGAACCGAGCGACTACAGGAGCGTTAGTGGTCGATTCTTACATCCTCACGTGGAGTGCCTGCCGAATGGGCTTCGCAACTGTGCCTCTCCTGTATCGTGCGAAAGAGAGTCAATCACGCCCTCGCCGCCCTCACCCCGCTGAACTCGCCTGATAGGCCGGCACAAGCTCCTCCGCAACGAACTGCTCATACGACGTCGGCGTCGTGTTCCGCTGCGATCTCGCTTCCAGCGCGCGAACGTGCCCTGAATTTAACGCCTCCGACATCTCGACGAACATGTCCGCTATACCTTGCGACGCCCCCATCTGCATCAGAACGGCGCGAAACTGGTCATAAGTAATCTGACGGTACTGCAACTCTGGCTTGCCGATTGCCTTCCCGATCACCGCTGTGACCTCCGTCATGGTAAGATCGCGCTGCCCCAACAGCTCTTGCGTCTCATGGCCTCGGAATTCCAGTCGCAGCAGCTCATTCGCAGCAAAGGTCCCGATGTCCCGGGTCGCAATCATCGGAACCTTAAGATCGGAGTTCAGCGGACCGGCAGTCGCTCCCATCTGCTGAATCACGCCTATCTGCGGCAGCGTATTCTCCATAAAATATCCGGCGCTTACATACAGCGCATTCAATCCCGAAATCCGCTTGAGCCGCTTCTCCATCCGGTGCAGTCCGGCAATCGGCCCCGTCTTGTCCGGCTTATCCGCGCCAAAGCTGCTGAGAGCCATTACATGCGCCGGTACCCCCTTCTCGAGAGCGGAAGCGATCGCTTCAATCACCTTGTCCTGATACGCCGCGTAATCGGGGTTCGCCAGATCGGGCGGAATCATCGCATACGCCGCGTCCGCGCCGCTGAAAACCCTGGTAATTGCTTCTTTGTTACTGATATCTGCCACAAACGGTTCCGCGCCGAGTGACACCAGCGAACTCAGACGCTCCGCGCTTCGTCCCACCACTCGCACCTTCTTCCCTTGAGCGAGGAGTCTCTTCGCAATAACAGATCCGGTATGCCCGGTCGCACCCGTGACTACGTACATCCTGACCCCCAGAGTTGTGAATCCTTCAAATTTCGTTGCCGCGCACCGCGGCTCGGCTTCCAGAAACATTACCGCTATCTGGTACACAGCGTCAATCGGAAAGTGGAACTCTAGCCTATCCGCTCAAGTCGGCAGTAATCGCTACTGTAGGGAAACGGCGCCTTCTTTCCGGTTAGCTCCCGGACGATGCGCCAACCGGAAACAATCCTGGATAAGGAACGATAAACGCCGTTCACGTCCGTATCGCATTGCACTTGTTCGGCAGAGTCGGTAGCCGGTCAAACTGCTGGGCCGGCGCGCTCGCCAGGTGGGCTGGTGGCGCGAAGCCGGGCCGCTCGAAATCCTGCGCTCCGATATCACGTTGCGGGAAATGGGCGAGAAGCTGGACATCTCGATCAGCCAAGCTTTCCGGCTCAAGGATCGCGCACGGGAGCAGGAGGCGGCGTGAGGGTTGGTTCCGTTTGAGGTGTGCCGGGGAGAGTGCGAAGCGTTCTCGGCGTCGCGCGTTTTGTTTTCCCGGTGATCTCGCGATGTGTATTCGGCGGATGGAAGCGGACTTGTCGGGTACGAATACGTTTAACGTCAACGCTAATCGCAGTTTTGAAAGCTATTGCCGGGTGGTTTCAAAACGCCCTTTGCGCCAATCTCACCATAGCCGACTTCTCGTCCAGGTGGATTTCTCTACACTGCGCCGTTACCGAGGATCAATCCGGCGTCGGCCACTTCTCATCGTCGGGCGTTACGCAACCGGGTGCACACGGCAGGGCTATCTTGATCAACCGGCCAAATGCCGGCTGGCGCCACCAGCGCGCAGCCGGTCACTCCTGGCGGAGCGCGCGAATCGGGTCAACCCTCGTGGCTCGCAGCGCTGGGATCAGGCTCGCGAGTACCGCAACCACAATAAGGAACAGCGCTGCCCCCGCTATGCTCACAGGGTCGGCTGGACTGAC
>DATBEF010000120.1:0-73735 GCA_036269625.1 Bryobacteraceae bacterium
AGCGAGCCATTCGGATTGTCCACGTAGCGGAGTACAATGCGGTCCTCCGCGGTCAACCGTTCAAGGGTCTCATCATCCGCGACATAGCAGCCCTCGCCGTGCGCGACCGGTAAATGGAGAATCTGGCCCTTTTGCGCCTGCTGGGTAAAGGGACTGGCTGTGCTGGTTACTTCGAGTGCGACCGGCCGGCAAACGAACTTCAGGCCGGCGTTGCGGACCAGCGCTCCAGGAAGCAGACCGCATTCCGTAAGCACCTGGAAACCATTACAGATACCGAGCACTGGGCCGCCGTCCTGGGCGAACTGCGCGACGGCGCGCATTACGGGCGAAAATTTCGCAATGGCGCCACACCGGAGATAATCCCCGTAAGAGAATCCGCCCGGCAGGATGACTGCATCCACATCGCCGAGCGACGAGGAGTCATGCCAGATGAGTTCTGCTTCCTGTTTAAGATTGTGCGAGACTGCGTACCACGCATCGTGGTCGCAATTGCTGCCCGGAAAAACGACGATGCCTACCTTCATCTCCGGATTCTTGAAAACTGCCTAGGCTCCGCTGGCTGCCGCCGGCGCCGCTTTTTTGCGGGTAGCGCGGCGTTTTTCCACAGGTGGCTGCCGATCGCTCTTTTTTAAAGCCGGGAGCACAATGGAGGTAACAAATTTTTTCTCGCCATGATCGTCAAATTTGATTACTATGTAATCGTCGTTACAAGACATCACGGAGCCTAAGCCGAATTTACCGTGCTCGACTTGGGCGCCCTGGGCAAATGCCGGTTTACTGGCCATGGCTGGGGGGATTCCTTCCTACATTATTGTAACAGTTTGACTTAGCTCTGTCGAGCCGCCTCCCCCGAGCGGTTTTTGCAATAGTAAGGACGCCCGCAACTGACTGCATATAATAGGGTAAGTAAGCTAAATGGACGACCTGAAGAAGAAGCTACAGGACGAGATTACGGCACTTGAGTACGAGCTGCGCAACGAGCTGCCCCGAGAAATATTAAGGGCTCGTGAACACGGCGACTTGAGCGAAAACGCCGAGTACCACGCCGCCAAGGAACGCCAAGCCTTCGTCAACGCGAAATTAGGGGCGCTTCAGGCGCGTCTGCGCGAATTCTCGATGATTGACTTCTCCAAGATTCCGCGCAACCGGGTCGGCCTTGGGTCTCAGGTCGTGGTGCTCGATTTAACGAAAGACGAAGAGATCACTTATCATCTAGTAACCAGCGAGGAAGCCGACGTCGTCAAAGGAAAGATCTCGACTAGCTCCCCGATCGGCCGCGGGTTGCTCGGCAAGCAGGTGGGAGATACAGTGAAGATTCAGATTCCGGACGGAACTCGCGAAATGGAAGTGCTCCGGCTGACGACCATACACGATTTGGCCGCGTCGTAGGAAAGCAGGATGATGACCTACACCAAAGCGATCGGCGTTGGGTCGAATAAGATTATTCGATTGATCGTCAGGGGTTTGGCGCTCTCCCGTATCAACCCCAATGTCCTGACGTTTCTTGGCCTCGTGATCAATATCGTGGCAGCCGCTTTCCTTGCGGTTGGGCGTTTCCGATGGGCAGGGGTCATCATCATCTTCGCCGGCCTGTTTGACATGGTAGATGGACGTGTCGCCCGTGAAACCAACCAGGTGACGCGTTTCGGCGCGTTCTTCGATTCGGTTCTCGATCGCTATTCCGATCTTGCGCTGTTGGTAGGTCTGCTCGTCTATTACGGCACGATTAATCGCCCGGCTTACGTCGTGCTTACCGCCATCGTTATGACCGCTTCGGTGATGATCAGTTATACCCGGACCCGCGCCGAGAACATTATTCCCACCTGCAAAGTTGGATTTCTCGAGCGGCCCGAGCGTGTGGTCCTGCTAATCATTGGCGCGCTCTTTGCTCGCATGGCGCCGGTGTTATGGGTGATCGCGGTGCTGGGTAATATTACGGTAATTCACCGCATGATTTTCACGTACCAGGAAGCGAAGCGCCTGGAGGAGGCGCAGCTACGGCCGCGACCGGAAGTGACGGCGCGGGCGCGGTCAGCGAGTGAATAACTAGTTCGGTTACTTGCCGTCTTCTAGAATCACTACAGCGAATGCTATTTCAGCGGTATGCGTTAGTGAAATTGTGATTTGGTTTCCGCCGATACGGTCAGCTATCTGGCGCGCAACACCGGTCAGATGCAACACCGGGCGGCCCGATCGTTCGTTGACTACTTCAAAATCTTTCCAGGTGACGCCGCCGCGTAGTCCTGTGCCAATGGCCTTCATGCCAGCTTCCTTAGCGGCGAAACGCGCAGCGTAGCTCTCGGCCCAGTTAGCCTTGCGGCTGGCATAGGCGCGTTCCTTCTCTGTGTAGACGCGGTTCAGAAAACGCTCGCCATACCGCTCGACGCTGTTACGTATGCGCGGCACTTCCGCCAGATCGGTTCCGATGCCTACAATCATTGGGTTCCCAATGGAGAGTTCTCACTGACTGGCGCTTTACGTTTCGTTACACGTGTAGGCACGCCCTAATCACGGGGAGAATGTGCCGAACGCAACCAGACCAGTGCCGGCTAGCCCTGTGTTTTGCGGAACGCGGCCCAGCGCTTCTTTTGCGCCGCTGCAATTCGCTTACGGGCTTCCGCGCTTAGTCCGCGCCTCTTTTTCGGCGCAGCCCCACCACTCGCGGCGGACGCGGCCTCTCCACCATTGCCCTTGGGCGGCCGGCCAACTCTGCGTCCCAGCAGAGACCGAACCTGGGCAATTTGCTCATCTAATTTCTGACGTTGCGCTTCCAATCCATGAAGCGCCGCCTCAAGAATCTCTCGACTGGGTGCTGCTGACGTTTTTGCCATATGTACACTTATCTCAGTAACACAGAAACCAGAATTATACAAAATTCTACTTCAGTCTGTATCGCAAAGTATAGTTACGGGTCCATTGTTGATTAGATACACATTCATGTGCGCTTGGAATCTACCTGTCGCGACCGAGATACCTTTTGCGCGGCAGAGTTCAACAAAGTGTTCGTATAGAGTTTCTGCTAGCTCCGGAGGCGCCGCATCCGAGTAGGACGGCCGATTACCCTTTCTGGTGTCTCCATAGAGCGTAAACTGGGATACCACCAGTAGCTCTCCGGAAACATCCACTAAACTCCGGTTCATCTTACCTGCGTCGTCTGAAAATATGCGTAGGTTTGTTACTTTACGGCAAAGTAGATGCGCCTGCTCCAAACCATCGCCATTCTTGATCCCCAGTAGTGCCAAAAGCCCCCGGCCGATTTTGCCGACGATAACGCCGTCCACCTCCACTTTCGCTTCTAGAACACGCTGTATTAGAGCACGCATATGCCTTGTTTATTTCTCTTGATCACGGAGCGGGACGAAATTGTAGCTTTGAGGACAAACTTCCGCTCTTAAGAATAAAATAGTGAGTTGATCGCGCCGATCGTCTTTTGGATCTGTTTGGCTATTCCGGTATACGCCTATTTGGGGTATCCCTTAACATTGATTCTGTTGCGCCGGATTGTGCACAACAGCGTTGCGAAACGGGAAATCACGCCTTTTCTCAGTCTGATCGTCCCGGCTTACAACGAGAGCGCGACGATAGTCCGAAAAATTCATAACTCGCTCGCACTCGATTATCCATCGGACCGAATCGAAATTGTAATTGCCTGCGACGGCTGCAGAGATCGAACTCCGGAACTGGCCGAAGAGGCCGCTCGTGAGTCGGGCAGCGCTGAAAGAATACGGGTATTGAACTTCCCTGTGAATCGCGGGAAAATCCTCACTTTGAACGCTGCTGTTTCCGAGAGCCGCGGTGAAATCATAGTTTTCTCCGATGCCAGCGCCATTCTGAATTCGGATGCTCTTCGCCTGTTGATCCGTAACTTTGGCGATGCTCACGTCGGATCGGTAAGTGGCAAATATACCGTGATCAAGCCCCACGAAGTAAAAATCGGCGGCTCGGAGGACATTTATTGGAAATATGAGACATACCTGAAGACTCAAGAATCGGAACTCTCTTCCACTGTGGGAGGACATGGCCACTTACACGCGATCCGCGCGGCGTTATACCCCTACCCACCTGCCGGTACGATCAACGACGACCATATCATCCATGCCTCGGTAATTGCGCAAGGCTGGCGCGCGGTTTATGAACCCGAAGCAGTGATTCGCGAGGAGGCTCAGGAAATGGTCGGTTTCGGCCGGAGAGTCCGAATCATGGCCGGTAATTTTCAGCAGTTACGGGAGATCAAGCCTTTGCTGCGGCCCTTCCGGGTTATGCCAGTGTTCTTTTTCGTGTGCCGAAAGGCGTTGCGGCTTGCCGTTCCGTTTGCCATGATTGCGGCCTTCATCGCCAACCTATTTTTGTTGCGCTCGCCGCTTTACATGATCCTATTCGTGGGGCAGGTGTGTTTCTATTCTTTGGCGATATTGGGTTCGCTTATCCGCCTACGCCCGAAAGCCTTAATGCTGCCGTATTATTTTTCGATGATCAATGCAGCTGTTTTTTTGGGTTCTTACCATGCGTTCACTGGACTCAGAACCATGCGATGGAAATAAGGCCGAAGTTTCAGACCGTACTTTCAGCTAATAGCGCACCCCAATGGAATCCTGCTCCAAACGTGGCGAAAACCACTTTATCGCCCTGCCTTAACTGGTTCTCTTTGAAGTATTCGGCCGCCGCAATCAGCATGGATGCGGACGATGTGTTACCTAGACGCGCAATATTTGAATAGAACCGGCTGGTGGGAACGCCGAGAGCCTTCGCAACACGATCGATGAGATTCTGGTTGGCCTGATGCATGAGGAAAACGGCCGCTTCCGCCGCAGCAATCCCGTGCTTCTTGAGTAGCTCCTGAATCACATTGGGGATCTTGCGCGAGGCCTGCATGATAACGCTTAGCCCGTTCATCGTGAGGCGGCCATTGGCATCCAGCCGCAGGTCATCCGCAAACGAGCCGTCGCTGCGTACCAACGAATCGATAATCCGAAGCGGCCCCGAATCCTGCGTCACCAGGCATGCGCCCGCTCCATCGCCAAACAGGATGGCTATGTTCTTGTCCAAGGGCTTCTGTTGTGCGATGGCGGACATCTTCTCGGCGGCGACGACAAGAATCCGGCCATACGCCTCGGTCAATCGACTCGCCAAAGATAGCCCGAAGAGCGAACCGGCGCTGGCCACTGGCAGATCGAGGCAGGGCACGCCGGGTATGCCTAGCTCTTTGCCGACACTCGCCGCCGGCCCTGGAAAGCGGCGCTCAGCGGATCCGGTCGAAACAATAAGCAACCCTATCTCGCCGGGCTCAACCCGAGCCTCGCTCAGGCAGTCGCGTGCCGCCAGAACGGCCATGTCCACCACCGACTGCGATTCTTCCGCAATATGCCGCGTCTCGATGCCGGATACTTCAGAAATCCACTCCGGCGCGCAGCCCAGACTCGTAGCAAGCTCCGTATTTGTGAGCACGCGCTCGGGCACGTAGGCGCCAAAGCCAATCAGCGAGGCCAAGGGATTAGCTCCTCGCTTCGATATAGCTTTCGATGCGGGAGATGGAGTCGAACTTTCGCGGGGTCAAATCGGAATCCGGAATGCTGATGCCGAATTCGGATTCAATAGCGCTCACCATATCGGGTAAGGCGAACGAATCAAGGTAACCGGATTCAAACAGCGATTCTTCCTGATCCGGCACGCTGCCTTTGCCCGAGACCTGCTTCACGATGGTGATGATCTTTTCGCGATTGTTCATTGCACAAATCCGGTATCCCGCGTGGGGGCGGCCGCGGCGATGGGTTGCGATACATAACGGCGGTATTCGAGGTCGATCTCGCTGGCGAGCGTCTGGCCAAGCAGCCGGTAGCCGTCACCGGTGAGATGCGTGTAATCGGCTTGGGACAAGCCCGCCTGCACCCACATATGCGTCGCGCCAGGACCGCCCATATGATGGCGCCAATCCCAAAACGCTATGCCCGTTTGTTGCGCGACTTCGCGCTGGATTTCGATCACATCACGCAGGTGGGGAAAGGCATGCAGCCGTCCACAATCCGGTGGTCCCACCAGCAGCAGCGAGGCATTCGGTACCGCCTGCCGGAACTGTGCGATCAGGCGGAGCAGGGAGGCGCGGTAATCCTCTGCCGTCCATGCCGGGCTCAGCGCCTCATTCGTGCCATACGCAATCAGAACGAGCGCCGGGTCCCGCAGCTGAATTTGTTGTGTCCACACTACAGGGTCCCAGTTCAACAACATGTTGGCCTGAGCGCCATTAATGCCGAGGGTTTCCCAAGTAACGCCGCTTCGATTCTCCGAAACCCAACCGAAAAGCCGCACTGGAGCATACGACAAAGTCCGCACATTGTATGTGTGCTCGCCGGGAGTGGGGTGAAGAGTGTACACGCCGGTAGTCAAATCGCCGTTGGATTCAATGGTCTCCACCTGCATCCCGTCTTCTTCGAGCGTGAAGGCGCCACCGCCGGGTTGCCGCAGGTAATAGATCTCTAAAATCTCGCCAGACGTAGTCACGGAGAGCGTCTCCCCGGGCGTGCTCGCGGTCATGCTGACTCCGCTCAATCCGTTGCGGCCGTCACCGAAGTGACCGAGCGTTCCTTGGGTCACCCAACCGGGCGAACTCGCGCCGCGTATATCGAATCGCCGGTACCCTCTGAACGGACGCCCGGGCATCGTGAACCCTGGGCCGCCATCACCATACCGGCTCTGGAATACGCTACGCATTGACTCCACCCAGTCGTCGGATGCGGTGTGCGAATCGCCGTATTGCAGAATGTGTATCGCCTGGCTGTTCGGCTGATTGGCTTCGGAGTCCGGCGGTACACTTCGCGTGGTGCTCTGGCTCAACCTATCGAAAAAGGGCTTTAATGCGTCCCCAGATTCAAAGCGATCGGGCGCTGAACTCATGCGCTCCGATACGGCGGTGAAGGCTGCGGCTCGCAACGATGCCGAAACGACCGGCGGCCGAAGGGCCAGTGCGGCTTTCCGGCCCGGATGCGTGCTCACCTTTGCGGTCTGTAGAGCATTGATTCTTTTGTAGGTTCCAGCGTGATAGGCGCGCCGGGCTGCCGCGCCGGATAGCTTTGCACCCGACGTCTTTGGGATCGTAGTCTTGGGAGTAGTTTTAGCGGTCCGGAAGGCCGTCTGGCTCGTTTTAGGAGCGACCGTCGAGGCGCTCTGGGCCGAGAGAAGCCGTGTGACGGCGACCAGGAGTACCGGAACAATTGATCTCACTGGGTTACTTCACCATCGCCTGCAATCAGAGTTCCCTCACCCGGAAGTATATCTCATATTTGGAGATTTCGAGCCCATCGATTATTTCTTCGGACGAGATTTGACAGGCTCCTATTTGTTGTGATAACTATTCAGACACACTTTTCGTTGAATCGTTTCAAAATTGGGAAGGCCCACGTCGAATGCCAAGGTTGCGTTTACCAGTTCAGCCTGATTCCCCGTGTGGCGCCGGAGGTCCGATCGGTCTCGATCGCTTCCCAAGCGCTTTTAGCGGTTAGTCTCGAAGTCACTCAAGTAATAGGCAGTTGCCGTAGCGTTTGGAGTTGTCAACCACGTTCAGGAAGGTGGGTCTATGAGGACCATTTCTGTTGCTTCTGTTCTAACGTTTCTTACGCTCGCGGCGATAATGCCGCCTGCAGATGCTCAAACTGTAACCGGTTCCATTACCGGGACCGTTGTCGATTCGGCGGGCGCCCTGGTGGGCGGTGCGCAGGTCGATCTGACTAACGAAATCTCAAAACAAGTGCGCCAGTATCAGACAACCGATAATGGCGTGTTCATTTTTCCGGACCTGGTGCCCGCTGACTACGATCTACGCATCACTCATCCGGGATTCAAGGCCTACGTGCAGAACCGCATCACGGTGGGAACTCTGGAGAAAGTCGATGTTCACACTATCAAATTGGATGTTGGCGATGTGAACACGTCAATCGAAGTTCAGGCGGAGGCCGCGCGCGTGGCCACTGACACCTCCGACCACGCCACCGATGTCAACCTGACACAAATTCAGCAGACGCCGATTCGCGGGCGCAATTTCCAGGCGATCATCAAAGATCTGCCGGGCGTAATCGATGTCGGCACCTACGATACGCGAGGTTGGAATACCAATTCGGCTGTTATTAATGGCGGCCAGCAGGGCCAGGTGCTCGTCACATTGGACGGAATGGCCGCGCAGGATAGCGGCGCGCCCAGTTTGAGCACATACCAGGCGCCGAGTATCGATGCTGTTTCGGAAGTAAAGCTGCTGACCGGCAATTACTCCGCGGAATATGGAGCGAGAAACGGCGGCCAGTTTAACATCACGATCAAGAACGGAACGGCCCAGTTTCACGGCAGCGCTTACTACTACTTCCGGAATGAAGAGCTAAACGCAAACGAATACTTCAACAACATGCTGGATGTAGCAAAGCCGAAGTATCGCTATGAAAACCCGGGCGGCACATTCGGCGGCCCCATCATCATTCCGAAGGTCCGCTTTAACAAGAATCGCAACCGGCTATTCTTTTTCTGGTCCTATGACCAACTGTTCAACACCCAAAGCACCGCCATCAACGAGTACACGATGCCGACGGCGCTTGAGAGAGAGGGCAACTTCTCGCAAAGCGTAAACCCGAACGGATCGCCGATTCTGATTCGCGATCCCAACACGGGCCAGGCCTGCACCACGACTAATGCGGCGGGTTGCTATCCCGGTAACCTGGTTCCGGCTAACCGGATCAGTCCCGTTGGGCAGGCGATGCTGAACCTATTTCCACTCCCGAACACGACCGACCCTACCGGGAATCGCCAGTACAATTTCAAAGACCAGTTGAGTAACACCGATCCCCGCACCGATAAGATCCTCCGGGTTGACTACAACATCTCCTCGAAGGACACGATGTTCGTGCGCCTGCTGCAGGATTACCAGGCCCAATCCGGTTTCGGCGCCATCCTGGGCGCCGCGGGTGACGGCTGGGGACAGTTTCCGCACAGCTACTTTATTCCGTCCGTGGGCGCGGCCATAACTTATGTGCACACTTTCCGTCCGAATCTGATTAACGAGGCAACCGTGGGGCAAAACCGCGCCCACCAGCAGAACGTGCCCACGAACGCTACGGCCTACAACAACAGTCTTCTGCCGCTGAAAGTGAACGGAACGACCTACAGTTTGCCCTCCATTTTTGGCAACGGTGTTAATACCCTGAACCTGTTACCGAACATCAACTTCAGCCTGCCGTCTGGGTTCACGGCGCAATCGTCGCCCACCGCTATCCCGAACATTGTCGGCACGTCTGGCACTTCGGTCGGCAACGCTTTCGGATTTGACAGCCGCTGGCCCTTCAATGGCACGGACAACCTTGCGACCTTTACAGATAACGTTACGTGGGTCAAAGGCACTCACATCGTCAAAGCAGGCTTCTACTTCGAGCACGATGCCCGCAACGTCAGTGTCTATTCGGTCTATAACACGTCTGGCACTTACTACTTCGGTTCCGACCTCGGTAACCCCGTCGATACGGGCGACCCATTCTCGAATGCGCTGACCGGAAGTCTGTACGGCTATGGGCAGGACAACCTGAAACAACTCAACAAGGCCCGCTACATGCAGCCCGAATGGTTCATCCAGGACACGTGGAAAGCTACGCGGCACCTCACTGTCGATATGGGCATGCGCTTCTCTATCCTTGGAGCGCTTTATGAAGCGCCTGGTCAGACGCAAGGCATCTTCCTTGGCAGTGCTTACAGCCGGAGCCAACAGGGACAGCTCCTCTTTCCCTATTGCACGGTTGCTGTCGCGGGCAGCGCCAGTTGTCCGACCGCCGATAAGGCATCCATCAATCCGGTGAACGGCGCCATCTACTCCTATGCGCAGCAAGGGACCTTTGCTCCGGGAAGTTTCAGCGGCACGCCTTTTTCCGGCATCGTGCAGCAGCCATCGGGATCCAAACAGTACTTCAAGACTCCTCCGCTGGCGTTCGGGCCGCGGGTCGGCTTTGCCTATGATCTATTCGGGAAAGGAAAGACCGCGATCCGCGGCGGATTTGGTATTTTTCACGGCCGGGCGTTCGGTGTCGACACACTCGGCGCAACCGGCGTCGGCATTGGACCGCTCGCCACTCCGCCGCACTTCCTTGCCCCACTCGTTCTGGACTCGACGATTTCCGGTCTTTCGAACGCTCAACTGGTATACACGCCCGAGACAACGGTCGGCGGCCCTTTGAAGTACCCGGCGCCAGCCACATATGATTGGAGCTTCGGCGTTCAGCAAGACCTCGGCAAAGGCTTCGTGGCGGATATCGCGTACGTCGCAAACGTGGCGCACCACCAGTTCAATCAAGGCCTCATCGACGGAAACGCCGTGGCGCCGCTGACCGACTGGACACCCACGGCAAACAATGGCCAGCCCGGACCCGTCGCTAAGTATCTTGATCCGACCAGTTCAAACGGAGGGACCGGTGGTTTCTATTCGGCCAATCTGATTCGCGCACTCGCCGGATCATATCCGGGATGGGGCGGAATCCAAATGTACTCGAGCAACGGCGAATCCTATTACGATTCCCTCCAGGCTCAGTTCAACAAACGCGTGGGCAAGAACTTTCAGTTCGGAAGCAACTACACTTACTCAAAGACGCTGGTTTACGCCCGCGAACAGTTCGTTTCGGACAAGCTGCTGAAGAATATCGCCAGCGGCACCCGCCCACAGGCGGCCAATGTAAACTTCGGGTACCAGCTTCCCAATGGGTCTAACCTCTGGAAAAACAGGTTCACGCAATTTGTCGCCGACAATTGGCACGTAGAGGGCATCGTGACCCTCTACTCCGGCACGCCGATGACCATCAGCTGCTCGGCAGCGAATGCGCCGATCGGTTACTGGACCGGCACTCCCAGCACAGGCGGCTTGCCATTCCGCTGCCAGGACAGCGGAAGCCTCTGGCTTGGTTCGGGCGCGACGCCAGCTTCTGTCGGCTCAACTTCTCCCGGGGCGCTGTGGTGGCCGTTCAACCGATCCAGTTTCACGCTGCCGCCGACCAACTCACTCGGTATCGGCAACACGCCGCCCACTTTGACCTACGGTCCCGGCGTGACGAATACCGATATCAGCGTCTATAAACAGTTCCACGTATTTGGCGAGAGCAGGATCCTAGAACTCAGGTTCCAGGCCTTCAACACCTTCAACCATTTCAATCCCGCCAATCCGAATACGTCGTTGACCCTAAACTACGCGACAGGCGTCAACACTAACTCCGCATTCGGCGAGATTACCGCTGCCGAATTGCCGGCACGGCACTGCGTGCTGTCGGCGCGATTCAGTTTTTGAGGTTTAGCACGTGATGAACTTACTTCGTATCTGGAAGCCTGCGGTTTTACTCGCCGGCTTCTCCCTTGCAACACTCGCTTTCTTTCATAACGCCCACGCTCAACAGCCAAACACGAAGACCGGCCGCCCTCAGTTTCATGGTTTTTCGCAGCCGGAGCCCATCGACTTCAATGACCACAACGGCTGGACGTCCATGTTCGACGGTTCGACTCTGAACGGGTGGGACGGGGACAAGAACTATTGGCATGTCGAAGACGGCTCCATTACGGTTGAATCGACATGCGAAAAGCCGACGGGGACCATATATCTTATTTGGCAGGGAGGCGAACCCGCCGATTTCGAATTAAAGCTCGAGATGAAAGGCGAGGGAGCAATGGTGAACAGCGGCGTGCAGTATCGCAGCGGAATCCTGCCGGAGAATTCGAACCGCGGACCTGGCCGTCCTCCGGCCGGCGGCAACTGTCCCAGTGGGCAGCCGCGCGGAACACCACCATCCCACGAATCGCAGGCGAAGTGGGACATGTTCGGCCCTCAGTTCGATTTCGACGGCCGCAACACTTATAGCGGCCAGTTTTATGAGCAGGCAACTGGCCGGGGCATCATCGCATGGCGTGGGCAAATTGTTGGGACGCAGGAAGGCCAAAAGCCCCGGCTGCTGGCAAACCTGGGCGATCGCGAGGAACTCGGTGGATATGTGAAGGTCGATGGCTGGAACCAACTCCATCTGATTGCGCGGGGTCATCAGATGACGCATATCATCAACGGACATGCCATGGCGATTCTTATAGACGA
The DNA here is from genome assembly GCA_036269625.1 of Bryobacteraceae bacterium. Lineage (GTDB taxonomy): Bacteria > Acidobacteriota > Terriglobia > Bryobacterales > Bryobacteraceae > Bog-105. The sequence continues at coordinate 12,086 of DATBEF010000120.1, forward strand.
CGATCCGTCGAAGTTCCGGAAGGACGGCCTCATCGGATTCGAAATCGAGGGCTACGGAAAGATAGATATCCGCGATATCTGGATCAAAAAGCTATAAGCGATGCCCGCTCACGCGTCGATGGACGTCATTTATAGTGGGCCTATGAAGTTGTTGGCGGCCTTGTTGACTGCGGGATGTTGTCTTTGGGCGCAGTCGGGCGATGCCGCCAAAGCCGCGCAATTGGAAAAGAAACTCCACGATTGGGCTGGCCTTACGGTCTTTGGCAGCGATGATTCCGAGATTCGGCCGCCTGCCCCAGGCGAGAATCGCGTGGTGTTTCTGGGCGATTCGATCACTGCCGATTGGGGGCAAGGCGCCGCGAAATTCTTCCCGGGGCGACCATACTACAATCGCGGCATTGAAGAGCAGACCACCCCGCAGATGTTGGTTCGATTTCGCCAGGACGTCATCGAACTGCAGCCGAAGGTTGTAGTGATAGAGGGCGGTATGAATGACATTGCCGGTGTCATGGGGCCGGGTACCGAAGGCACCATTGCCGAGAACTTGCTGTCCATGATCGATTTGGCGAAAGCGCACGGCATTCATGTCGTAATCGCATCTTTGACACCCGTATGCGATTGCGATTTCAACCAATCCGGGCGAAGACCGCCAGGCAGGATTGCGGCAATTAACGGAACGTTGCGCGGCATTGCGAAACAGACCGGATCGGTCTATCTCGATTTCTACTCAGCCCTCGTGAATCCCGCGAAACGTCAGATGAAGAAGGAATTGACAAGTGATGGCCTGATTCCCAATGATGCCGGCTACGCGCTGATGGCGCCACTGGCGGAGAAGGCAATTGCGGATGCTCTTTCGATGCGTTGAAGGTCTCCATAATGAAACTAGGAATTAATTCTTCTCGTTTATCACCTGCTGCACAGGCCGGCTTCCTAAGAGCGATCATTCTTGGTTGTATAGCGGCCGCCGTATTCGCTAATTTGGCCAAGGCCGAGTTACCGCCCGGTAAGGGCCAGGCTGATGTAGTTCAAGTCTGCGGTAAGTGTCATTCTCCGGAATTAGCGGCATCGCAGCATCAGAATCATCAGCAGTGGGAGTTCACTATTTACCGGATGATCGGCCTGGGGGCGCAAGGCAGCGATGAGCAGTTTGAAACGATTGTCGATTACCTGGCCAAGAATTTTGGACCACCCCCGCCGCGCCCACTGAATGTCAATGATGCGACCGCGGTGGAGATGGAGGTGAATTTCAACCTGAAGCGTTCGGAAGGGGTCGCGATTGTCCAATACCGAACGGAGCATGGCCCTTTCAAATCCATTGACGATTTCAAGAATGTTCCGGGATTGGATTTCCAGAAGATCGAAGCCAAGAAGACGCGCATCGCGTTTTAGGCGCGAGACCTTACGAGCAACATTGAATGTCTGATTTTAGAGAAAGGTTCCTCGCATGAGAAAGTTCTTGTGCATAGCAGTGTCGGCTTTAGTAACTGGCGCGATCGTCTGGAGCGCGGACTGGCCGAGTCTAAGCGGCAGTCCTCAGCGGGAGGGCTGGGCGAAAGCCGAAAAGGCGTTTACTAAGGAGAACGTTGGCAGCCTTGACCTGCTCTACAAATTCCAAGCCGACAATCAGGCCAAGGGCTTGGACGCACTTACGTCGCCCATTGTCGACGGCATGCTGATCACTTATCTGGGCTTCAAGGAGATGCTGGTATTTGGCGGCAGCTCGGATAACGTATACTCCGTCGATGCTGACCTCAACCGGATCATCTGGAAGAGACACTTCGATTATCAAGGCGATAAGCAGCAAAGTAAGTCAAGCGCAACATGCCCCGGTGGCTTGACAGCCGCGCTAGCCATGCCCGGCAGCAGCACAGTTGTTGCGCGCCGCGGTATTCGCCGTCCGCCGCCCCGAACAACACCGGCTGGTCCCGGAGCGCCGACGACCGCTACCCCGCCCGGCACGCGAGCCGCCGCTCATCCGGAAGGCGCTCCTCCCGCCCCGGCGCCGAATCCGCAGCGGCCAGCGGGACTTCTCGCGAGCGGCTTTGGACGGCTGGGTGCATTCCTGGCCATTAGCAGTGATGGCTACTTACACATCCTGAATACGTCAACCGGTGAGAACCGAGCGCCGGATGTGAAATTTGTTCCGGCGAATGCGAATTTGAGCAGCATCAATATTGATAACGAGGTGGTCTATGCCGCAACGCAAAATGACTGCGGCGGCAGTGCGAATGCCTTGTACGCCGTCGATCTTTCAAGCGATGACCATAAGGTTGCCTCACGTAGCACGAACGGAAGCGGGTTTTCCGGGGCCGGCGGCACTGCCATCGGCACAGATGGAACCATATATGCCCAAGCGCCGGATGGGCACGACGACACTGCCGGCGTATTGAACGATACTGTGCTGGCAATGGCCCCAAAGACGCTTGAAGTGAAAGACTATTTCACTCCTGAAGGCGAGTCCGCACACGGCAAGAAGAATATTCCACGGGCCAGTGTGACTCCCGTAGTATTCTCCTGGAAAGGCAAAGATGTGATTGTCGCTGGTGGAAGAGATGGGCGGCTGTACCTGTTGGACTCTTCTTCACTGGGAGGCGCCAACCATCATGAGCCGCTGTATCAGTCCGAGCCCATCGCGAGCCCGGACATAAAGTACGCCGGCAACGGATTCTGGGGCACGTTCGCCAGTTGGGAAGACTCCGATACGAACACGCGATGGGTGTATGCCTCGTTATGGGGACCGCCGAATCCGTCGGCAAAATTCCCCGTTACAAATGGTGATGCCTCGCATGGCAGCATTGTCGCTTTCAAAGTAATAGAGCAGGGCGGTAAACCAGCGCTTGCGCCAGCGTGGAATTCGCCCGATATTCCGACGCCGGCGCCCGTGGTCACGGCCAATGGTCTTGTCTTCGCGCTCTCAACGGGTGAGTCTCCCCGGCAAGCAAAGGAAAATGGGTCTCCCTATAGCGTGGCCGAACGGGAGAAGATGGCCACGCATGCCATCCTGTACGCGCTTGATGGCGAAACCGGCAAGCAGTTGTATTCGAGCGGCGATGCCATCGCGTCGTTCAGCCATGGAAGCGGCCTGGCTATCGCAAATCGGCGGATCTATTTCACCACTCACGACAATCTCGCATACAGTTTCGGTTTCATTGCCGACCAGCCGCAATTGACCGGAAGGTAAAAGGGAGTTACTTAATGCAAAGACTACGTTTGTTCTTAATCGCGGCGCTGTGCTGTGGAATTGTTTGGGGCGCGGACTGGCTGACGGATGGCGGAAATGCGAAGCGCACGAATTGGCAGAAGGACGAAAGCATCTTCAACACCGAGAGCGTGAAGAATCTGAAGATTCTTTGGAAGTTGAAGCTGGACAATCAGCCGCGGGAAATGCACTCCCTGTTTCCGCCGCTGATTGTGGGCAAGCTCAACACAAGCAACGGCCCGAAGCAGGTAGCAATCGAGGCTGGCATTTCAGATAACATCTACGCGATCGACGTTGACGCGGGCACCGTGATCTGGAAGAAGCATTTCCAATATCCGCCGATCACCGAAGGCCGCGGATTGCGCGAAGGGGACCCGCTGTGTCCGGGCGGTCAATCGGCGACACCAATTATTGGACCGGCCGATGCCTCGGGCGCGCGAACCGTCTACGCGATGGCGGGAAACGGAGAAGTTCATTCGCTTAATGTCGCCAACGGCGAGGACGTCGTCCCGCCGTTCAAGTTCGGTTTCGGAAACGGCAAATCCTATGCCCTGAATATGTGGCATAACATCCTCTTCACTACGACCTCGCAGGGCTGCAACGGAAATCCGAACCAGATATGGGCCGTCCGCATTGACGATCCTACTCACAAAGTGATGACTTATAATCCCGGCAGCGGCGGCCTTTGGGGACGCCAAGGAGCGGCGATCGATTCCGATGGAGTGGCATGGGCGCCGACTGGCGATGGCCGTTACGATAAAGAAGAGCAGACCTTCGGCAATGGCCTTATTGGAGCCAAGGTAATTGACAATCAATTGCATCTGGACGACTATTTCATCCCTTCGAATTGGTCATGGCTGCAGAAACGCGATCTCGATTTCCAAGTTACTCCGGCGATCTTTCCTTTCAAAGATCGTGAGTTGATGGCCACCGGGAGCAAAGAGTGCCGAGTGTACTTGTTGGATACCAAAAATACGGGAGGAGAGGATCACCAAACGCCCCTTTACCGCAGTCCTTTGATCTGTAATGAAGAGGTGAATTTCGCGGGCGCGGGTATCTGGGGTTCCATGGCTACCTGGATAGACGCCAACGGCACGCGCTGGGTGTTAACTCCCTTCTGGGGTCCTTCGCATCCCAAGTTTCAGGTCCCAGTCTCTTACGGGCCAGTGAAGTATGGCGCGATCATGGCATTCAAGGTAGAGGAGAACAACGGTAAGTTCACACTGGACCCGGCCTGGATGTCGCGGGACATGAATCGTGCGGAGCCGCCCGTCGTTGCTAACGGCGTGGTCTTCGCGTACGGAAGCGGCGAGAATACGGACCAGGCCTATCCGGATCGAGGACTGGCGGATATCAGCTCATTACGAATCAAGCACTCCGGTCATGCCGTCCTGTATGCATTGGATGCCGAGACCGGTAAAGAACTGTATTCGAGCGGAGATCAAATCACCTCGTTCAATCACTTTTCGGGGCTTTCCGTGGCAAATGGGCGAGTTTACATCGCCACCTACGACAGCACGCTTTACTGCTTTGGGCTGTCGAACACTCCTGATTGAGGTATAGGACGAAAGCTCACCCGTTCTTCGCGAATCTCAGCGTTCTATAATCTGGACAGTGTTGGTATGAGCGTTCCGATTCGTGTCCTTGTCGCCAAACCGGGCCTCGACGGACACGACCGCGGCGCAAAGATCATTGCGAGAGCTTTGCGTGACGCGGGTATGGAAGTCATCTACACAGGTCTCCGGCAAACACCGGAAATGATCGTGAACGCAGCTCTGCAGGAGGATGTCCAGGTGATCGGATTGTCCATCCTGTCCGGCGCGCACAACGCAATTGTGCCGCGCATCTTAGAATTGCTGCGCGAGAAGGAGATGACGGACGTGCTCGTTGTCGTGGGTGGCATCATCCCCGGTGAGGACGCGGCCGAACTTAAGCGTGCGGGCGTTGCCGGAGTTTTCCAGCCCGGCTCGTCGCTTGAGGACATCATCACCTTTATCCGCACTTCAGTGAAGCAAGTAGCCTGAGCTTTGACTCGGCAGATGAGGAGCCCGTCTGGCAACGATTCGTGTAGAAACGGCGCGCGGCGGTACACAGAAAAGGAATTTCATGCAAGACAGACTGAACATTGCGGTGTTCGTCGATTACGACAATATAGAGATTGGCGTAATGTCCACGCTGCGCCGGGACTTCGACGTTTCACTCGCGTTGAGTGCGCTTAAGGAGCGGGGAGACATCGTCGCCAAGTTCGCATACGCCAATTGGGGCCGCCGCGAAGGCGCGACCCGGCAAATGGCCGAGAACGCCGTGCAGATGGTGCAGCGCATCCCCTCGCCGCGCGGCGACAAGAATGGAGCAGATATCAATCTTGCTCTCGACGCGCTCGAAATGGCCTTCACCCACGCGCACGTGAATGCGTTCGCCGTCGTCAGTGGCGACAGCGATTTCATTCCGCTGGTAAACAAGCTCAAGGAATACGGTAAGACCGTCTTTGTGCTTGGCGGAAAGGCTTTCACTAGCACCATTCTCCAGCAGAATTGCCACGAGTTTGTTAGCTACGAGTCTTTGCTCGAAGACGGCGACCGCATCGTGCCTCAGCCCATGCCGGACCGCAAGGACCTACGCAACACGGGCGATCGGCCGCCGCGTGAGGAGCGTAGAGAAAGGAAGGAGCGCGGCCAGCGTCCTGCGCCTCTCGATCTAGGCCACGCCATGCCTTTAGTGGAGCGCGCGCTGCAAGTGTTGGAGCGCCGCGCGGTTCAGCCGCAACTCGGATTGCTCAAGAGCACGATGCTCCAGCTCGATCCCGCTTTCAGCGAACGCGCGTATGGGGCGGGTAGCTTCTCGGATTTCGTCGAAAAACTGAAGAAGGCCGAGTTCATCAATGTTAGCGGTTCAGGCGGACGCTATATCATCGAGCGCCGCGGCGGCCACACGCAAGAAAAGATCACTCCTAAGCCGGAAGAGGCGCTACCGCTGCTGCGCGACGTGCTCGAAACGCATCGCATGGAGATCGAGAACGGGGCCAGCGCCGACGAGCTTGAGCAATGGGTTCACGAGGAGAATCCGGACTTCAACCTGCAGCGTTTTGGGTTCCAGCGTTTTACGGAATTCTTGAACTACGCGCAAGACAAGACCGTCGTCCGCACCGAACCTGATGAAGATCGCGGTTTGATTGTGTACCTGGGCGCTGAGTTTTATCCGCCCGCATTGCCGCCTCCTCCACCTGAACCCGCAATTGAAGAGGAAGAGTACGAGCCGCAACCGATCGTGGAAGGTCAGCCGACCATCTTCGAGCCCAACCCGCCGCCCGCCAAGCCGAAGAAAGCCGCGCCTCGTAAACGAGCCGCGGGAGGTCAAGGCGCCGGTACGCGCCGCCCGCGCAAACGCAAACCCGAATAAGGCATCGGCCTTTATGCTCCGGCTGATCGTCTTTATGCACGTGCTCGCGCTGGCGCTCAGTGCGAGCACCCCTTCCGGCATTATCGAGGTCACTGTTTCGCAGGACGGCAGCGCCGATTTCAAAACTGTCCAACAGGCGATCGACCACGCGCCGGATGAAGCCAGCGGACGGCTGATCATTCATGTGAAGCCCGGTACTTATCACGAACGCGTCAACATCCCTCAGGAGCGTCCCCGCGTGACCTTGATGGGTGATGACGCCGCATCGACGGTAATCACCTTCGGCATGAGCGCCAAAGAAGCAGGCGGAACGTTCCTAAGTGCAACCGTTGAAGTCAATAGCACCGGCTTTGAAGCCGAGAACGTCACGTTTGAGAATTCCTTCGGAACCGGATCGCAAGCCGTAGCCATCGACGTTCATTCCGACAAGGCGGTGTTTCGAAAGTGCCGTTTTATCGGATGGCAGGACACGTTATATGCCGCTTGGGGACGGCAGTACTACTACGACTGTTTTATCGAAGGCCATGTGGATTTCATTTTTGGTAACGCCACTGCGGTCTTCGACCATTGTGAGATACACAGCCGTGGGGCCGGTTATATCGCCGCCGAAAGCCGGACATCTCCCGCTCAAACCACCGGCTACGTATTTTATAAGTGCAAGCTGACCGGCGAAAACACAGCCACGAGGGTTTTTCTAGCTCGTCCATGGCGGCCTTATTCTCGCGTCGTCTATATTGATTGCGAAATGGGTGCGCACATCCGTCCAGAAGGCTGGAACAACTGGAATAATACCGCGGCGAACGAGAAGACCGCGTGGTTCGGCGAGTACGGTTCCACCGGACCGGGCGCAAATTCAGCAGCTCGCATGAAGTGGGCGCACGAACTCACGCCCGCCGAAGTAAAGCAATTCCTACCGGACACGTTTCTGCGCGGCGACGACGGCTGGCAACCCCAATCCAAGTAGTCGTCAGCACCTATTAAGCCCGCTCACGCTGGGTACGGGGAATTCCGAAAAGCATCCGCCGGGTCTGATCTAAAGCATCAGAACCCGGCAGATGTTGGAAACCACTTACAGATCACCGGCTCTATCTGGCGGCGGCGCAACATCCGGCATTGGCGATTCGGGCGCGCCCGGGGTCACTTGCGTCATGCGAGCGCCCGCTCCAGCTCCACTTTCGGTACCTGATGTGCCCACTCCGCGAGCACCAACCGACCTCGCCGCTTCGGCCGCAACGGTATCGTTGATACTCAGACCCGCTGCTTTCCGGCGCCGACGGATCTCTTCCCGCTGCGCTTCAGTGTATTTGGGATTCGCCTCGAAATCGGCTTCCGCGTCGACGGGTATTTCGTTCAGTTTCAGATCAATCATTCACGCTCCTCCACGGAGGTTGGACCGATCCTGGAAATATCTGGAGGCCTCGTATTACTCCGTAGCCCATATGTAGATATTCCGCTTCGATCATTGCAAATACCCGCTCTAGTTCGGATCGCGCCTCTGCTCTGGTGTTCATGAGGGCATAGCAACCAGGGACGGATGGGACCTCGGCGACCCAGCCATCGGGCTGATTTCGATAAAGGACCACTTTATAATCGTCCAGGCTCATTCGTCTCCTCATTCTATGTCCGGGAATGGCTCAATGCCGTCGCATGTAATCGGCCAACCTCTCTAAAACATCACCTTCAATGACAACTGAATCTGCCGCGAATTCGTAGCAGTCCGGCTGATCTCTCCGAATCCCGAGCCGGTAATCGTGTTCGAAGGCAACCCAAAATCGACGATGTTGAAAATATTGAAAAGCTCAGCCCGGAATTGAACATCCACTGCTTTGCGGGCCGGGCCCGCTTCGAAAGGAGTATCTTTGATCAGCGCGAAATCGAAGTCGTAAAGCGCGGGACCGCGGAACGTATTCCGTCCCAGCGATCCGAACACTCCGCTATTCGGCCCAGTACCTCCCGCAACGTTGATCGGGATCGCGAAGAACGACGAATTGTTTGCGCCCCGTCCGAAATAGTCCTCGCGAATCGTCCGCCCAGTGGACAGGTCGGGGGAAGCGATTTGATCCGGCCGGTCTGTTCCGTTCGATCCAGCGCCGGTTTGTTGCACGCCCGAATAGACGGTGAATGGCGAGCCGCTGGTGAGAGTCGAAATATTGAGTATCTGCCACCCGCGTGTAAACTTCAGCCCCAACGGGCGCAACCATCTAACGCGATCCGCGTGCAGGTCCTGAATCGCCGTGATCGTCAGCGCTCTTTCTACGTCGAAGCTTGACGGACCCTTCTCTGCACGCGTGTCGAAGGGGTCCTGCGGCCATGCGGGCGCCGTCGCTCCGGAGCTGCCGCTCACAAAGCCGCCGATTACCGTGCTGTCGTCATCGAGCGACTTCGACCACGTGAAACTCGCTTGAATTTGCGGTCCCGCGGCGCCAACGACGCCCTGGAGGGAGGTCTGCAGCGCGTGATAGCTGGAATGCGAACGATTCGTCATCAGCATCTCGGTCCCGAAGCCACCGATGGTTTGGCCCGAGGCGTTGAATTGCGTATAAGGAGCAAAGGCGGACGTAGCGCCCGGATAAGCGTTTGGAAAATTGATAGCCGGCAAACTCACGCCGGCTGTACCCACGTATGCTGCGCTCGCGTTCAAGTGGCCAATAGCCCGCTCCAGAGCCAGGGACCACGTTCCCAAGTAAGCGTTGCGAAAGTCCCCGGCCATAGCACTAACGTTCAACGGCGTCACTTGGTGGCTCGCTGTAAGGGCGGCAAAGCCTTGATCGAAGCGATTTACATCCCACACAGTATTGGCGGGCACCAATTTTGAATTACCCGATGCCAGGATGTTGACTCCCGCCGGTGTGTAAACGCCGGGCAACTCCTGCGGCGTGATCTGGGTCCCGTACGGCAGTGGATTGCCCGGTGAGGCAGTCAGTCTCGGGTAATCGACATAGGGCGCCGCACCAGTTAACAGATTGTCCTGCCAGATGTTCGGTGGAATGGTCGTAATTGCGCCACCCACTCGCACCCAAAAGTCCTTCGCGGCCTGCCAATTAATCCGCACTCGCGGCCCCCAATCGTTGCCCTGCAGGCGATAGGTCGGCTGCGGGTTGATCAAATACTCCTGCCCGGGTCCATTTGGCCCATTCACGAATGCGACGCCCGCGGTTCGCTTTGCTCTCTCGGTGATCGGCCAATACAACTCGTATCGCAGTCCGTAGTCGATTGCCAGGCGATCGGAAATCTTCCATGTGTCCTGAAGAAACACGTTGAGGTTGTAGCGAGAGACGGCCGCGACTCCAATCTGATCACCTTGCGGGAAATCAGGCGGTGCGACTGCAACTGTGTACGCAAAGGCGCTGCCCATCAGAAACGCTGAGAGTGTATCCGGCAGCGGTTCGCCTGTCTCCACATTATGGAGTCCGCTCAGCGATCGTATATCCGCCGTGGCATACGAAGTGCCTCCCCCAAACGTGTATTGCCCGTTCGGCGCCACCCCGAAGTACGTTGTATCGCGGTTTGCTCGAAACTCCGCGCCTATCTTGACGGAGTGCTTCTTCGTCACCCAGGCGAAATTCTGCCGGCCTTGAAACAAGTTTCCGCGCGCAGCCATAACCGAACCGCCGGCCGAGTCGAACGGCTCGTACAGCCCGTCGCCGAAAGTAACTGCCGGGTCAGTATGGTCGGCGGTCGGAAAAGACGGCGTGGTTCGTGTAAAACTGATGGACGACTCGGCCGTAAACCCGGGCGAAGGCATTCGCACCCACGTCAGCACGGCGTTGCGCTGATGATCGGAATAGGAGATGCCGAAGGCGGGGTCGATCGCGGTCTGGTCCGGGTTCGTCGTCGGCCCGGTGAGATTGTCCATGGTAAACCGCCCGAACAGCCGATCTTTCGTCGAGATCTGATGGTCTATGCGCACGGAAAGCTGATCGGCGTCTGTCACCACTTTTGAAGACGTGGCATAAGTGCGCGCTCCGAACGGGCCTCCGGGGTCATTAGGCAACGGATAGCGCTTCAGGATCGCAGCCATTTTAGGGTTAACCGGGACCAGCAGCGTATCGCCCGGAAATGCAGTCGTATCTATGCCTGCGCGCTCTTTTGCGGTAGGAACCGGCATAACCTGCGTCGTTCCCAAGACCTGCCGGAAGCCTTGGTATTCGATGAAAAACTCGGTCTTACTTTGACCACGATGCAAACCCGGCATCAGCACCGGACCACCTAACGTAAATCCGAACTCGTTGCGACGGAACGGCGGAATTCGTCCGGGATCGGCGATCGATCTCCGGTCGAAAAAATTGCGCGCATCGAAAGCGGAGTTGCGAACAAACTCGAACAGCGAACCATGATAGCTATCCGTTCCCGAGCGCGTCACGATATTTGTGAACCCCGCTGCTCCGCGCCCTATCTCCGCAGGCATCCAGCCTGAAGACGACTGAATTTCCTCGACGGCGTCCACATTGAAGTTTGTAAAAGTCGCGCCGCCCATCTCCGGATCGCTGATATCGCCGCCGTCCATCGCAAATACAGCTTCTACGCCGCGCTGGCCGTTGACCGCAAACTGCTGTGTAAAGTTGGTGGTACCGTTTGCGTCCGTCATTGTCCCGGCAGCAAGCAGCAGGAGCTGTCCGAAGTCTCGCTTGTTTAAGGGAATCGAGGAGACCGCATTGCCCGATAGCGTTTCACCGCCGCTGGCTTCCGTATTCGCAGCTTCTGAAGATTCGCTCAGCGAGACAACGCCGTTCTGTTTGACGACGATTATCGACGCCCCGTGGACCGGCAATTCCAGCGCCTGCGGATAGGCGAACTGATGCTGACCGATGCCGATGGTCAACCGATAATTTCCAGGAGGCAGCGACGCGAAGCGATATTCGCCGTTTTCCGACGCCGTTACTGAAATTTCGCTGCTCGCCGATCGCAGTTCGATCCGCGCGCCCGGGATCGCTTTGCCTGCTCCATCCCGGACGATTCCGGCCCATTGTTTGGGAGCGCGTTGAGGAGCGTGTCTGCCCGTGGGATCGGGTGCGCGATCTCCCGCAAAGACAGCCGTCGTAAGCAACAGAGCTACACACGCGACCCGCATCCTCGCAGCATACCGCCCTCCGCTTTATTGCCGGCTTTTGCTAGAGGAATTGATGTTACGCAGTCCTCGCGCCCGTTAGTGCTGGACCTCGGGCACTTCGTTCTCTGCGTCTTGTTGACTCGGGAAAGCAGTATCCTCTTCCTGGTCCGATGCTCCAGGCGTTGCAGTCCCATCCTTGCGAGCCAGACGCTTGGCCATCTTCTCCTGCTGCTTTTCTTTACGTTGTTGTTCTTTTTGTCGCTTTTTGAATGTTTGTGGGCCTCGACCAGGCATGGGTTATCTCTTTCTGCAATGAAAAGGCCGCCGGTCCGGTCTTGTCAGACTCAGACAGCGGCGGCCCGTCTAAAACTTTAACTTCGGTACGATTACCAGCGCTGACCCCGTCCACCGCGGTTCGAGCCGGAATCCGACCGCCGCGCGCCATATCCACCACCGCCGCCGGCAGGCTTCGGACGCGCTTCATTCACGTTCAACGTTCGCCCGTGTAGTTCGGCGCCATTCAACTGGGCAATGGCGGTTTGGGCAGCAGACGCCTCCGTCATTTCGACGAACGCGAAGCCGCGGGGTTGACCCGTTTCACGGTCGGTTACGACACTTACTCGCTCCACGCCGCCATAAGCCGCGAAAGCAGACTGAAGATCCTCTTGGGTTGTTTGATAACTGAGATTCCCGACAAATATGTTGGTCACAGTATTGATCCTTTGTTTGAATTATCTTTGTCGGACAGCTCGAAAACCAATCTCTTTTGAAAAGCGGGAGTAGCGGCCGGAAAGCACTCGAAGGGTGATACGGATGCGGGCAAAGACAATACGAGTATATCAGAGAGTGTCCAATTGCGCACTCCCTGCTGTCGTTTTTTGGGAAGGAAGTACCGCTTCGCGGTGCCCGTAAAAAGACTAGCCGAACAGGTTAGTGTTCAAGAAGTCGTTGCGGAACTTGCCTTTCGGATCGTACTTCGTTGCAAGTTGCACAAACGCGTCGAACCTTTCATATCGCGACCGGAGGGTGGCCGGCGGCATTGTAAACAGCTTCCCCCAGTGCGGGCGCGGCTGGAAGGGCGCCAGTTCCTTCTCAATCAACGGCAGCACGCGCTGCACTGCAGGCCAATCCTGCTTCCATGTGAAGTGAATCGCCACGCTCGGCTGCCGGTAGCAGGTGCTCATCCAGAGGTTGTCGGCCGCAATCGTCCGTATCTCGGAGATAAGTAGATGCGGACTCACCTGGTCGCGCAGACGCTCCACCGCCAAGATCGCATCCACTGCGTTCCGCCGCGGCAGCAGATACTCCGTTTGCAGTTCCTTCCCGGCGCTCGGCGTAAAGCCCATGCGGAAGTGGGGCAGCCGGTCGTACCAAGGTCCCGGCACTCCCATTTGCTCTGTGCAATTTTCCGCCGAAAGATTCGCAATCGGATGCAGGTTTCGCGTCGCGAGCTTCGCGCCGTAGAACTCCTTGGGCGCCGCAAATGGCTGCCCACTGCCGACACGGCTCTTGATCCAGACCTCATTAATGCGCTGTTTCTGCCAGTCGGTGAAGAGACTGACACTGTAACCACTCGCCTGAATATCTTCGAAGTGGTTCTTCATCTGTTCCAGGGGCAAGTCCTGATACACATACTGCCTGACCATATAGGTGGGCTGCACATCCAGCGTCACGCGCGTGATGACACCGAGAGCCCCGAGCCCGACTACTGCGCCCAAAAAGTTCTCGCCGTCCTTCTTGCGAGAGAGTTTCACGATGTCTCCGCCCGCTGTGACCATTTCAATTCCCGACACCGCGGTCGCAAGGTTGCCGTTCTTCTCGCCAGACCCATGCGTTGCGGTGCTGCACGCGCCCGCAACCGAAATGTGCGGAAGTGAAGCCAGATTGTGTAGCGCGAAGCCTTTGCTATCGATGTATGGGCCGAGTTGGCCATACGTGACGCCAGCATCAACCGTAACGGTGTGGGCCGCTGTATCGAGGGCAATCTCGCGCATCGGCTTCAAGGAGAGCAAATTATAACGGCTGTCCGCGATGGAGTTGAAACAGTGGCGCGTGCCCAGAACTTTTAGCTTTTCTTCTGTCCGTAGCAGGGATCGGATCTGCTCGATGGACGCGGCCTCGTGCACGTGGTCGGTGCTATAAACGATATTCCCCGACCAGTTGCTCAATCGGTCCATTGCTACCAGCCTAGACAGTCGCCCGAGGAAAGGACTGGCAATGGCCGACGAGAAGACGTTCAGGAAAGTTCGTTTATTCACAGCCGCCCAAAGATCCTATCAGATCCGCGTTCTTTGCGTGGACACGGTCATCATGCAGCGCCCACTCGGTTGAACGGCAGTGAAGGAATGGACGCTACTCAACCATGCGTCGCGCAATGGAGGCGGCCATTTGACGGGGCGCCAGCCGAGTCGCAGCTACCATTACTCCATTAAGCGTTCCCGCCACAGCCAGCGATTTGCCGCTATTCATTGCGCGAATTCCAATTTCGGCCACGGTTCGCGCGTCCATCAGCTTGGCATTCGCAAATAGCCTCGTCTTACCCATGCCTGCCCGCTTGTCGAATTCGGTTTTTGTCGCGCCTGGGCAGAGGGTTGTAACCGTAACGCCGCTGCCTCGCAGCTCATTGTGAAGCGCCTCTGAGAACGAGACCACATAAGCCTTCGTGGCAAAGTAGACGGCCATCAGCGGACCGGGTTGAAAGGCCGCGGTAGATGCGATGTTGAGGATTCGCCCCTTACTGCGTGCGAGCATACTCGGCAGAATCAGGCGGGTCAAATGGGTTAGCGCACCGATGTTGAGATGAATCATGCGCATCTGCTCCTGGTCGTCCAATTGAGCGAACGGTCCGAGTAACCCGAATCCCGCATTGTTGATGAGCACTTCCGCCGAAGCGATTTCACTGGCTAACTCTTCAATAATTTCCCGAGGAGCCTCTGGAACAGAAAGGTCTTTGACGAGTACGCGCACTTTTCGGCCAGAGTCTTTCGTGATCTCGCCAGCTAATTCGTCGAGCAGCGCCTGCGATCGCGCGATCAAGACAAGGTCATGCCCCGAACGCGCGCACAAGTGCGCAAATTCGCGTCCCAGACCAGTGGAAGCGCCCGTTATTATGGCAGTCGGCATCTCCCGATTCTGGCACCTCAAGGAGGAGGCGCTTCAGTAATCTCGCAGCCGGGCTTGTGTTGCAACCATCGTCTGCCGGCGGCCGTAATCTGCAAAATGTCGATCGGCGGGGCGGTGCTTTGAGGAGACTCCGCAATTTCCATGCGGATGGCTTGAGTAATGAAACGGATCGCGTCGAGGTCCCCGCCGATCCGTACCGAATGCTGTGCCATATAGCCGTCAATTGCGCGGCGTCTGCCGGCAAATATAAAATCGTACCGGCCCGGAACGGGAGAATCATAGATCCGGCGATCGCTCAGCAGGGCGCGACCGCTATCCTGCCCGAACCATTCGAAGACGACCTCCGCAATTCCATTCCGGAATCCTACATAGGCAGCTTCCAGGACCACGCGTCCGCCGCGCCGGTCGCGAGTCTGCTCAACTTGATCTTCGGCCACGATGGCATTGGGCAGAAAGGACGTAAGACGCAACCGCAATGCCCCTATCGCATCGGCTGCGGTGCGCTGATCCCGTGCCGCTGCGACCCCAAGCTCCGAAACCTGCTGGCCGTTGGCGTACGTTAGCCCGGA
Organism: Bryobacteraceae bacterium; assembly: GCA_036269625.1. Classification (GTDB taxonomy): domain Bacteria; phylum Acidobacteriota; class Terriglobia; order Bryobacterales; family Bryobacteraceae; genus Bog-105. The sequence continues at coordinate 27,426 of DATBEF010000120.1, forward strand.
AGCAAGAAAGATGAACCGGCCGGCTGGAACGATCTTGCACACCGAGCCGGCGTACGTTTTCCCAGGCTTGCGATAGGTGCGGCGACTGTCCGCACCGACATAGATTGCATCCGGGCTTCGTAGGATAACGATGCTGGTTGCGCGAGCGGGCGTGACGGCCAGCATGAGCAGCGCAACGGAAATACTACTGCGCCGATACATACTCGATGGCCTTATCGAGCACTTCATCGTTCCCCTTCCGAATACCATTGATAGTTGGACCGGCAACTACGGAGGGTTGAAAGCCTAGCCGCTGGATTTGGCCGCTGTTTCCATGACGAATATCGCGGCCCGAGAGGCCGATTACGATGCCGCCAGGAATAACAAAATTGGATAGATCGCTAATCGCGCCGGCGCTCGGGCTCCCAATGAATGCTGGATTGTCCGCACTCTCGAAAAACAGCCCCGCGCGCTCCGATGGACCTATGGTTCGCTCGTCGACGAGGATAACTGTCTTGCCGTCATAACGGGGTTTCACCGACTTTGGGAAGGTCTGAACGAAGAAGTAGCTGGCCGACTGCGTCAGGCTTTCATCCGCGGGCAAATCGGGCCGAAGAGTCAGCGGTCCGTTGACGATAGCCCCCGATAGGCCCGTCTCTCGCGCGAGGCGCCCCGCAACTTCCACACCAGCCGACGCCCGTCCGCGAAGATCGAGTATGATCGCTTTCGCATCATGGAACTTCTCAAACATCGGGTCGACCTGGTCGCGACTCAAACGATCGAGATCGGCGTATCCGATGCCACCAGGCAGCAGCCGCAAAACATCGCCGTCCCGTTCGGCAGCCAATCTTTCAAAGTAGGCCTCACTGCGCTTCAGCTTGACTTGCTTCTCTTGGCCGCCGGCGATTCTGAGGGTCAAAGTTACCGCCGAGTTCTCCGGACCGTTCAGCAGCCGTTCCATGACGCGCTCTCCCAGCCACGCCCTGGTTGAGGCGCTGACGTACTTTGCTCCGATATTCGCCCGCTCGATTGCGTCTTGGTCGTCAATCTTAACGACAATGTCGCCCGGTGCGATACCTGCGGCTTTGGCTTCATCCAGCACGCGAGTGACAACTGGCTTCTTCTCGATCAACCGCAAACGTAGCGGTAGCGGCGCGGCGCCGAAATAGGCGCTGAGGTCTTCGCTTTCTACCGTGGCGTGCGAATCGTCAACCCGCACCACCATCTCCGAGAGAGCCAGATTGTATTCACGCGTGTTCTTGGCTTCTTCGAATCGAGGCAGGAATTCCGCAAAATCCGCATCCCAATCCTCGTCCATCAAGTCTCTGTACGCATAGAAGTAGCGAAATGCACCCCAGATTTTGCATGCCGCCAGAATTCGAAGCTCAACCGAAGGATAGGGCGAGTCCATATAAGCTTTATCAACTGGCTCCATCGGTAGGAGTGGCAACACGCGGCCGGCCTGTTGAGCAACCGGATGCTGGGCCGCACGCACTGCGCTATCTAGACTCCCGTTCGGAGAGACGATCGTCGGGGCAGGGAATGTCTTCCCTTCAGCAGTCAAAGGCTCCGAAAGCCTTACGACTGCCTCCACGTTGTCGCCCATTGGAATAGACACCGTTTGGGGATTATCGGTCACCATGTGGTCTGATTCGCTCAGGACGGCTGCTTTCCCGGCCAGCCATAACGCACTGCCAATTGAGGGCAGCCGTGATCCTTCCCCGAGCAGGAACGAAACGTGGCGATCGGGAAGATTTGGCGTGCCGGCAAGCGGTTCCCCGGACTTTACCAGAAAGGCCGAATAGTATGTGCCGCCGGATGTGCCTCGATACGGCTTCAATCCGTTGTGAACCCACCTGCGCTCGCCTGGAAGGTCAAGCGCTGTTGCGGTTAGGCCGCCGGCAATGGCAGGGTCTTCGAGTATTGAGCTCAATAAGTTCGACGCGCGTAAATCAAAAACGATGGTTGAGGCGTGGTCTATGGCATCACGCAGGGACTTAGCCTGAGCTTCTTCGCCCGGCGTTTTTGAAGAATCCGCGGGAACCGCCGAGACGATGACCGTTCCGTTCGCACGCTGCTCCACATGCAGAGTCTCTCCGGGCCTCTCAGCGGTGGACTCACGCTTAACAATAAACGTGTGCGTGGCCGGATCATGCAGGGGATCAAGCATACGCTGGAGCGCCGCCGTGTATTCTTCCGGAGTTTTAGCCTGGCGAATCGCAGGGAGCGTATCGCAAAAGGCTTTATCCCAATCGATGTTCTGGTAAGCGAGATAAGGATGAAAGTATCGGACCGTTACCCATAGTTTCCCCACTGCGGTGAGCCGATCGACGCCGGGCGTGTTTTCCGGAGCGGCGCTTGCGAACAGCAAAGGAGCCAGCAAAGCGATAAAAAGGACGATAAAAAAGGAACCGCGCCGGCGGAGGATCAGATCGTGCATAGCGTGTTAGCCTCGCGGCCAAATCTCGCGGAAGCCAAGACGGTCCACCGATCTGCCGCTACACTGACAGGATGGCAGATTGGCATCTCGCGCAAATCAATATCGGAAGGCTGACGGCTCCGCTCGACGACCCGCGCATCGCCGAATTTGTGGCTTTGCTTGACCCGGTGAATGCACTCGCGGATGGAAGCCCCGGCTTCGTTTGGAGACTTAAATCGGACAGCGGGAATGCGACGGATTTAGCCTACAACGAGGATCCGTTCGTCATCGTGAACATGTCTGTTTGGGAATCCGTTGAGGCGCTGCGGCATTACGTCTATGCGGGGCAGCACCTGACCGCCTTTCGCAACCGCCAGCAGTGGTTCGAAAAGATGGAGCGCGCGAGCTATTGCCTATGGTGGATACCCGCCGGCCATCTTCCCACGGTAAAAGAGGGACGGGAGCGTTTAGAGCATTATCAGGAGCACGGCGCGACGCCCTTTTCCTTTTGGTTCTCACAGTTGTTTCCAGTCCCGGCCGATCAACTCGTGTTGATGTCTTAAATCGGAAATTCACTTTCGTTCAGTGGGATGGGAGCCGCTTGATCAGGTGCAGGGAATTCCGGCTGCCTCGCTCGTAGGTGACCGAATCCATAACCTGCCGGATAATATCGAGTCCACGTCCCCCCTCCGGGAAGTCATCGCTCGAAGCCGACTCGTCACTTTCGGCCAGCACTTTTGACGGCATCGGGATGCCATCGTCCGCAATCGTCAGCACGAAGTTTCCTTCGCCGATCGCGAGGGAGACATCGACTTTCTTGTTCGGTTCGCCAAGGTAGGAATGCTCGATCGAGTTATTTACCGCTTCGACTACGGCCAATTCAATTTGGAAGCTGTCCATGTTGCCATAGCCTAGCTGAGTCGCAAGCGCCCGGACCAACACTCCGATGAGTGAAACATGATCCAGCTTGCTCTCGATCGAGAGGTGAACGCGTTGTGTAGACACGCAGTTAGCCCTTAAGCGTGTCTTGCGGCGTCAGTGCTTGCACTGCTTCTGAAACCGTGGGAAAGCTTCGGAAGACCTTGTCCATGCGAGTCAGCCGAAAAAGGGTCTGTACCGTAGCCTGGGTTCCGGCAATCGTGAGATCTCCCCTCTTACCGATCATCTTCAGCACGGAAACCAATGCGCCGAGTCCGCTGCTGTCCATGAAACTCAGTTCGGCCAGATCCAGAACGATTTTAGTTTCACCCGCTTCGACGTACTTGCCAATTTCGGCTTTGAATTCACCGGCCTTATCTGCTCCCAGCCGGCGCTCAAGCAGCTTAATCACGGTCGTTTGCCCAACGCGATTCGTTTCCGTCTTCATGATTTCCCTTCTTTCAGACGCACTCGAATGCAAGCACCGACACGTCGTCCGCGAATTCAGCCTGCCCGCGCCATGCTCCGAGGGCTTCACGAATGCCGTTCATCAGCGCCTCCAGAGAGCCGTCGCGGTTCTGGTCGAGCATTTCCATTAATCTCTCTTGTTCATATCGGATGCCAGCCGCGTTTTCACACTCGGAAAGTCCATCGGAATACAAAATGAGCCGGTCGCCCGCTTGCATTTCGAGCCTCACTTCCTCATACGTCATTCCGGGCACCATGCCCACCGGAAACCCTCCCTTTCCGAGAACGGCCGGCGCCGAGTGCCGACGGATCAGAACTGGTGCGGGATGGCCCGCTTGACAGAACCGCAGCTCGCGCGTGAAGACGTCAAGGATGCCGTAAATCATCGTGAAGTACGTGTCGTCCTCGGCTTGAAAACGGCTGTTTAATTCGGCCATTACATCCGGCGGCGAGACCAGCTCGAGCCGGCCGTCAAGCGAGTTACTGCGGATCGAAGGGCTACCCGGCAGAGGAATCAGGGTCTTGCTCAAGGTCACAGAGAGAAGCGCTGCCGGAATGCCATGGCCCGAGACATCGAGATGATAGAAAACCAGGTGACGGTCGTCTGCCATAAAGTAGTTCAGCATGTCGCCAGCGAGGAACCTACAGGGCATAAACAGCCAGTCCAGCCGCACCCGTGGGTGCAGATCGTAAATCTTGGGCAAAAGGCGAATCTGTGTGGCCGCAGCCGCCTCTAGATCGCGCTCAATCCGGTTGTACGCCTCCATCAACTCCGAATTCAGCTTGCGCAGGTTTTGGTTTTGGCTGGCTAGTTCGCTTTGCAGATTCATTAGCCGCTGCGCCGCGCTCACTCGAACGCGAAGTTCCGCAAAATCGATCGGCTTGGTAATGAAATCGTCAGCTCCGGCCTCCATTCCGGTGATGATGTCCGACTTCTGATCTTTTGCCGTACAAAGGATGACGTAAACGTATTGGGCGAAAGAATGGTGCCGGATACGGCGGCACAGCTCCAATCCATCCATCTTCGGCATATCCCAGTCGGAGATGACGAGGTCATACGTCGCCAGTCTTACTTTTTCCCAACCGTCCACGCCATCGGAGGCGAGAGTTGCGGTATGGCCCCAGCTTCGTAATCTGGCTAACAGCAACAGCTGCACAGCGCTGCTGTCATCCACAATCAGAACGTTCATCTCGCCGGCAAACCTGTTAGATCAATTTTGTTTAAACTCAAATCGCTACTCACAAATACTCTGGTGGCGATAAGTACCCTCGGGCTCTCGCTTCGAAGCACTAATGCCGATAAGAACGAAGTAAGTAAGGTCTTGTTTCGACCACTCGGCCATCACTTACAGACCGCCTCGCACTTATAGAGAACCTCGGCACAAATGAACTATCCCCTTAGTCTTAGCTCACCTCAGTTTGCTCCGGTCATACGCATTCTGCTGTTGGCCGCTCTTGTCCCAGGTCTGAGCCGTGCCGCTGATTCGCCGGATCCAGCAGACGCGACGCTGCGCGACAGTGGCCGTTCGTTCACCGTCAGTCTGGAGCAACTTGGCTATAACGGCCGGGTCCTTGATCAAGACTCCGAGGCAACCTATACGTTCTACTTCCCGGTGCCGCGGGATGTATCGATCGGCGGAGCGGTCCTGCGGCTGCACTACCGCACTTCGCCGCTTCTCAAAACGCCTTCTAATTTGCGGGTCTTCTTGGGCGCGAGCCCCAGGGCCGTTATCTCACTAGCCCGGCAGCTAAGCGCTGCACCGGGCGCGGAGCCGGGAGGGGCCGTTACAGCCGAGGATCACTGGGCGACGATTTCGCTGCCCGGCGCGGATGTTAAGGGAGCCTTTCTAGCCATTAGGACCGACGTTTCTACCGCGATCAGTCAAGACGTGTGCCAGGATGAACGCGCAAAGGCAGCCTTTGTCGAACTTCTTCCGGATTCGGGCATCGCGTATTCGATCGCGAGCGTTGCACCGGGCTCGATCCGTGCAGCTTGGGACTTGCTGCCTCGTCATGTGAAGGTGACAATCTCTCCCGGGACCCTGAGTCCGGATGCGTTCCTGGCTGCCTGGAAGCTGTCTACGCGGTTGATCGGCACGGGACGCACCGTAGAGATCGTGCGTCTGCCGGAGCGCGGCGATATCGCGGTCGCCCGCCGTCAGGAGTTGGAGGAGGCCTTCCCCAGGGCGGCCGGAGCGGCGGCGCCGAGCGGGAACGTCATTTTGTATCCTGCCGCCGGCGGGCCCTTCCTGGCGCTCACAGACTCGTTCCGGAATGGCTTGACGCTACTTTCCGGCGACTGGATCGGGCTGGCGTCGGACGCAGGGTATGACACCATGCCCGAACGGCAGACCCCGTTCAACGATCGACATATTCAACTGAATCTGCATGCTTTGGGCGTTTCAGATGCCCTTCGGGAAACCTGGGGTACCGCGGAGTGGAGCATCGCGATCGGTCCGCAAGCCGTTCCGGCATCCTATAGACCCCAAGCGGTCTCGATTCAGCTCGCCACCGCGCCCGCTCCCGACGACCATCCTTCGATGCTATCCACGTTTTGGAACGGGAATCTTGTTGAGGTGGAGCGAGTGCCTGGCGATGGACGCCCGCACCACTTCCTAGTACCCCTCCCGCAATCGGGCCAGCGTGCCTTCAACAAGTTGCGCATTGTTCTCGAACGCGATCAGCAGCGTAGCCGCTGCGGAGAGGGATACGGAGGCATGCTGATCGCGTCCCAGTTACTCGAATCGACTGCGGTCATATGTGAGCGCCATGAAGTCCGGCCGCTCACGTTGAGTGAACTCTCCGATCTCCTGCGTTCCGGATATAGCGTTTATCTGCCAAAGGAAGAGATGGACCACCCGGAGCCTGCGTTAGCGTTTCTGAGTCGTCTGACCCAGGATATGGGAGCCTTCCCGGATGCCGCCCAGATCTTTTCGTATGTGCCTGGGCAGGAGATTCGGCCGGACCGGCCGTTCATTCTAATCGGAGCGCGAAGCGTTCGTGGTCCCAACGGACCTGTGGCTTTTGATCGAGGCCGTGTCCTGGTTACGGACAGCCGCGGCTCAACACTGCTTGATGTGGAGGAGCTCGCGGACATATCCGTCGCACAGCTGGCTCACGCAGGCGCTCAACCGGGCTTGTGGATCGCACCGGGCAAACATGGATTGCCTTCCGCGCTCTCCTATGACTTCTCCGATGGAGATGTAGCTTTTTTGGCCAATTCGGGTACAGTCCGCTTGCTCGACAGCCGAAAGGTAGATGTAAGCCGGGTGGCCTACCCCGATTTTAGAGACTGGCAGCAGCTTCTCTTCGAGTACCGCTTTTGGCTGTTCGCCCTGTTATGGGCGTTGCTCACGGTGGGGTTTGTCCAACTGTATCGCCGAACGATTGGAAGGCAGAACTATGGGAAGAAGACGGCCTAATATCTCGCGCTTGAAAGCTCTCATTCTCATCCTTACGTGTCTGAGCGCGTCATCGCCGGCGTTTGCGGCTGCTTGGACGCAGGATGCCGGACACGGGCAAGTCATTCTGACGACGTCATACTTTGATACTTCTCAGCAATTTGGTCCTACGGGGCGCATCACGCCTTTCGGGAACGGCGGACAATTTCGCCAGATCGAAGTCAATCCGTACGTCGAATACGGTCTCACCAACTCGACCACGCTGATCGTAAACAGCTTCATTCCCACGCTGCGCTTCTCGAACAATTACGGCGCAGAGAACAGTTTCGGGTTCGGCGACCTCGAAGTGGGCGTTCGGCGCCGGCTGAATTCACGGCACTCGCCCTGGGTCGTTTCGCTGCAGAGCACGGTCCAGTTTCCCACCTACTCGGCTTACCGCAACCCGGCCCCTGGCAATCACCAGGTGGACGCCGAGGCTCGCGTTCTCTTCGGCCATGGTTACCAGGTGATGAGTGAACGGAGGGATGCTTTCTGGGACGTTGAGACGGCATTCCGCTACCGCAATGGCGGACCTTCCGACCAGATCAGGCTGGATGCCACCGCGGGGATGAACCTGACGTCTCGCGTGATGGTCGAAGCGCAGTTCTTCGGCATTAAGGGCCTCCGGAACGGGACGCCATTCCAGGACGGCAGCAATCCCAACGTGCAGGCCGATTTCGACCTTTATAAGGCCCAGGCGTCCGTCGTGTTTCGCGTAGCGCCGCGCACGCGCCTTCAGTTGGGCTGGAACGATGCCTTTGCCGGGCGCAATACCGGCACGGGGCAGACTGCGCTTGTCGCGTTATGGTTCGATTTTTAAGAATTGTGCAACCTGATGCTCTCCGCGGACGGAACTCGCCAGCCCATCGGCCAATTTCTGGTTGAACAAGGGTTAATCACTCGTGAACAACTCGAAGAGACCCTCGACCTAAAACAGCGTTGGGGCACACGCATCGGCGATATCGTGCTGGCCAAAGGCTGGCTGAAGCGCGAGCAGCTTTATCAAGCCTTAGCCACCCATCTCGATACGGTCTTTATCGACATGGAGTCGGAGCCGCCCGACAGCGACTTGTTTATCAAGGAAGACGCCGCGCAGTATAGCGATCTCTTGGTTCTGCCGTGGGCCGAAATCCGCGGCCAGACCTGGGTGGTGGCGGCCGATCCGGACGTGCGTGTCTACGAATTTGTGCGGGTCAAGTTCGGTGAAGACGCTGTGATCGCCTTCGCGTCGAAATTCGATATTCTCACCCAACTTCACAAGCTCGCGGGCAGGCAGTTCAACGAAACGGCCGTGCATGGTCTTCGGCATATTGACCCCGGCCATTCGGCCAGCCAGGTCTTCACGCCCTCCCAGATCTTCGTCCTATACGGATTGATCAGCGTGTCGCTTCTGCTGACCATCTGGTTTCCAATCGCAGCTCTGCAGACACTCAACGCGTTGCTCGCGCTTTACCTGCTCGCCAGCTTTTTCTTTAAGTATTTGCTGGCCTGGGTAGGAAGTGATGTCCACACCGATATTAAGGCAACCGATGAAGAGGTAAAGGCTCTCGACGACTTGAGCTTGCCTCTTTACACCATCCTGGTTCCCATGTATAAAGAGCCGGACGTACTGCCCATCCTGGCGGCGGCGTTGCGCCGGATGGACTATCCGTTGTCCAAGCTGGATATCAAGCTGGTGTTGGAGGAGGAAGACAAGGAGACCATCGCCGCAGCGGAAGCTCTGAATCTCGAAGGAATCTTCGAGATCATCCGAGTGCCGCCGGCTGCGATCAAGACCAAGCCCAAAGCGTGCAACTTCGCGCTGCACTTTTCGAGAGGCGAGCTGCTGACCATTTTTGACGCTGAGGACAAGCCCGAGCCCGACCAACTCAAGAAGGTAGTAGTCGCATTCCGCAAGAGTCCAGCTAACACAGCCTGCATCCAGGCTCGTCTGAATTATTACAACTGGAACGAGAACTGGCTGACGCGCATGTTCACGCTCGAATATTCGCTCTGGTTCGACTTCTATCTGCCGGCGCTCGAGGCGCTGAAGGTGCCGATACCGCTCGGCGGAACTTCGAACCACTTCAAAATGGATGTCCTACGGCTGGTCAATGCGTGGGACCCGTACAACGTGACGGAAGATGCGGACCTGGGGACGCGCCTAACGCAACTCGGATACAGGGTAGGCGTTGTCAACTCCACAACGTATGAAGAGGCGAACACCAGCATTCCGAACTGGATCCGACAACGGTCGCGCTGGATCAAGGGCTACATGCAGACCTACCTCGTTCACATGCGGGATCCGATAGGGCTCTACCGTTCGCTTGGAATCGTGGGCTTTCTCGGGTTCCAGTTCTTCGTGGGCGGAACCTTTATTACGGCTCTGATCACGCCGATTCTGTATGGAATGTATGTGTTATGGCTGCTGACAGGCACGCATCTGCTCGATGCCGTCTTCCCCGATATGATCCAGTTCCCGAGCCTGATCAATCTGCTCATCGGCAATGGCTTCTTCATTTATGTAAGCGTGCTCGGGGCCTTTAAACGCAAACTGTTCGGGCTTATGCCATGGGCCCTGACCGTGCCGCTTTATTGGATTCTCATGTCAATCGCAGGGTATAAGGCATTGTGGCAACTGGTATACAAGCCGTTCTTCTGGGAGAAAACCGCGCACGGCATCAGCAAATTCTCCGCGGCAGAACGCGCTGAAGCGCTCAAGCCGGCTTCGGAGGTCGCGAAATCGTGACGCGCAAGCTCTTGGTCCGTGACGCATGCAAGCTCCTGATCGGGTGGTTACTCTCATTCGGGCTGATTGGGACATTGAACTGGTGGCTGCTCTCCCGCGGCTTTCGAAGCGACGATGCGACCGGCGCCTTTGCCAAGTCACTCATCGTTGCGACGTCGCCAGCTCCATTAGCGAAAATTGTCGTCACCTTCCCGCAAGTTCCCCTACTGCTTGCCTCAGTGGCGCGCGCTGTGCCCGGCGGCGCTTCTCCGGCATTGCCCTATGTGCTGGGGGCGCTACTGGCCAGTTTCGTTCCTGCGTGGCTTTACGGCAAAATGCGGCGCGAAGGATGCGGCATCCTCAGCGCCGCTTCCGTCGCCTTCCTGCTCACGATCCATCCCATGTTTCTGTGGGCGGGAACCACCGGTGTAGAGAACGCGGCAACGCTTCTCATCTATATCTACTTCTCGCTATCCCTCCTCCGCATCGCCTGGGAGCAAGATGCGCGAGGTTTCATGATGTTGGCGATCACGCTTCCGCTCCTGCTTTTCTCGAGCCCCGTCGCAGGACTGCTCATGGGCGCTCTGCTGCTTCTGCTGCCCGTTGCGCTCCCGCGATCCATGGTCTCCGCCAACCCCGCCGCCGGCTATGTGGCCGCATTTGTGCCGCCCGCGATAGCGGTTCTTTCGTGGATTTATATAAGTTGGATTTTCCATGTAGATTGGCGGACGGTCATATTTCCGGAGTTCTCGAAACGCTTGCTTTCGACCGATCTTGAGACCCTCTGGAGGCTAAACGCAGGCTTCGATTACTTTGCACTTCCGGTCGTGCTCTCGTTTTTTGCCGTCGCTGCGGCGCCGTTGCTCTTTGCCACAATGCGATGGACCGGCGTACCTATCCAGTCACGCCGAGCGATCTTCGTCGCGAGTCTGGCGCCGGTTCTGGTCGCTCTTTTCGAGATTGCAGAAGACCGCTTGAGCCATCCCGCTCCCGTGCTTATGCTTCTCTGTGCGGCTCTCATCGCAGTCGTGCGTCGCTTTCCCGATCTCACCATCCAATCGCCTTTTCGGGTCGCTGGACTACTTCTATTAGGCGCTTTGGGAGGAGCGGCGTTCCTTCAAGTCTCGCCTTCTTCTGAGTTTGTTTCGTGGCAGCAAAGTTTGCTCGGAAAGCATTCGGACGCTTTGCACCTTCCTGAACGGTCTGTCGGCAAGTGGCTTGCCGCAGAGAAGGAAGAGACAATCCTCGATGTCACCGGGGCTTACCCGTTGATTGCCGCTCGTGCCAGCGCTTCCCACTTACTCCTGCCAGGCGTGCCCGATTTCGGAGTCCAGTTGCAGGCGAACTGGCTCAGCACGCCCCAATTTGTCGTTCCCGATCCAGCAACCGCACAGGGGGCCTTGAACGTAATCAATCGACGTTATCCGAGCGCCTATTCGAGTGGAATGCAGGGCTACACGCTCGCTTATGATTCGGATGGCTGGCGCGTCTACAGGCTAGCCGCTTTACCGGGATTGCCTGCCTCAGTGAATGCAACCGACATCGACTCCACCGGAGCGCCCGAGGTCTGGATCTGGACCGCTGCAATCCTTGCCGTCCTTGCCGGAGGAACAGCGCTCCTTTCCTTATTGGCTCAGATGAAAAGTCCAAGGAAGTCTGTACTGCTGTCTCTGAACCTTAATGGAGCGGAACCGGAACGGGTGGAATCCGCGCCTTTGTAACGGCTTATCCTTGCGCGTACCAGGCGGAGTGCGCGGACCATCGATGGCACCACAAACAAGCCGTCTCTGTCCACTGATAAAGACAGCCTGGACAGATGCCGCCCGTATCGAACGTGTTCCAAAGATTGCCGCACTTGGTGCACAGCCATCTATGATGCGCCTGCGGCGACCATTTACATTTCGGGCAACGAATCCCGGCGCCGCCTGGCCCGCGTCCGGAGGTTTCTTCCAGTTCGAGATCGGGGACGACTGTTTGTGGCACTTTCCTACGATTATCTGATGAAACAAATTGTAAATATTGGCTGATCGCTCGGCTCCTTCTTGAGCGTTTCACCACTCACACTCGTCGTTTCAATTGGAATATGATTCCTGACAGCGGCTGTGGGCTGGCGTGCTCGCTCCGCTGCGATCACAAAGTAGATAAGGAGCATTATGGCGACTGTTCTCACTCAACCCGAAATTCACGCATCCGTAAAGCAAACCAAAATCCTAATTAACAACAAATTCGTCGACAGCATTTCCGGAAAGACGTTCGAAACGATCAACCCCGCTACCGGCGATATTTTAGCCAACGTGGCGGAAGCCGATTCGGCTGACGTCGATCTCGCGGTGAAGGCTGCCCGCAAGGCGTTCCACGCCAAATCTGCCTGGAGACGCATGTCCTCTGCTGAACGCGGCAAACTACTCAATCGTCTTGCAGATTTGATCGAGAAGAACGTCGAAGAACTGGCGACATTGGAATCGCTCGATAACGGCAAGCCGCGGCACGTTGCGATGGCCGCCGACCTGCCGCTTGTGATCGCCTGCTACCGCTACTACGCCGGCTGGGCCGACAAGATTCAGGGCAAGACCATCCCCATTAGCGGCGACTACTTCTGCTACACCCGTCATGAGCCGGTCGGCGTGGTCGGGCAGATCATCCCGTGGAATTTCCCACTCTTGATGCAGGCCTGGAAACTCGGCCCGGCACTGGCATGTGGAAACACGGTCGTTTTGAAGGTGGCCGAACAGACTCCGTTATCCGCTTTGCGCGTGGGAGAACTGATCGTGCAAGCCGGTTTCCCCGAGGGCGTTGTGAATATCCTTCCTGGCTACGGACCCACTGCAGGGGCTGCCATCTCACGGCACATGGATGTGGATAAAGTTGCGTTCACCGGTTCCACCGAAGTCGGCCACCTGATTATGAAGGCCGCGGCCGAAACCAACCTCAAACGCGTCACGCTCGAACTGGGCGGCAAGAGTCCCAACATCGTATTCGCCGATTCCGATCTCGACGATGCAGTGGAAGGCTCGCACTTCGCATTGTTCTTCAACCAGGGACAGTGCTGCTGCGCAGGCTCGCGCGTATATGTCGAAGAGAAAATCTACGACGAATTTGTTGACCGTAGCACCCAGCGCGCCAAGCGCCGCACCGTCGGCAATCCACTCGATGCCAAGACCGAGCAGGGTCCGCAAGTGGATAACGACCAGTTCAAGAAGGTTATGAACTATGTGGAATCCGGCAAGCAGGAAGGCGCAAAGCTGATGTGCGGGGGCGACCGCGTTGGGGACCGCGGCTATTTCGTAGCGCCAACCGTGTTTTCAGATGTGAAGGACAATATGAAGATCGCACAGGAAGAAATCTTCGGCCCGGTCATGAGCATTCTGAAGTTTTCCGATATGGACGAACTGGTGGAGCGTGCCAACCAAAGCATGTACGGCCTGGCCGCCGCTGTCTGGACGCGCGATATCAGCAAAGCCCACCATATCGCCAACAACGTTCGCGCCGGCACGGTGTGGGTCAATTGCTATGACGTCTTCGACGCTGCCGCGCCCTTCGGAGGGTTCAAGCAATCCGGCATTGGACGAGAACTCGGAGAATACGGCCTTCAGCAATATTCGGAGGTCAAGACGGTCACAGTGAAGTTGTAGCCAGACAGGGCGGGGATTCAGCATTTCACTGCACTGAATCCCCGTTCGAATTTCGGGCGGAACCACTGTCAGGGTAGTTGATACACTGAGGCCGATGGCAAACCCGATCGAACGACCCGGCGCAACCACCTTGCGAGGCAATCCGATGACCCTAATTGGTCCGGCCCTCAAGGTGGGCGATATAGCTCCCGATTTTGACGTGGTCGACGGCAGTCTTCAATCGACTACATTGGCGAAAACCGGCAACGCGGTTCGCATTTTTAGCGTTGTTCCTTCCCTGGACACGCCCGTTTGTGATGCGCAAACTAAACGTTTTGAAGACGAGGCGCAGAAGCTTTCCGACGCCAAAATCTACACCCTCAGCATGGACCTGCCTTTTGCCCAGAAACGATGGTGTGGAAATTTCGGAATCAGCCACATCGTGATGCTCTCGGACCACCGCTCCGGATCGTTCGGCCAGAATTACGGAACTCTTATCAAAGAACTCCGGATCGAAAGCCGTGCAATCTTCGTCGTAGATGCAAACAACAAGATCGCCTATGTGGAGTATGTGAAGGAAGTCGGCGACCACCCGAATTACGAGGCGGCTTTAGAGGCCGCGCGTGCAGCGCTAAATTCAGCCTCTACGGCAGCCACCCAATCCTGAACCCCGACTGGGAAGGAGGGGCGGGGCTAGACCATTACGGCGTTCGCATCGAACTGCGAACTCATAACCTGCGGCAACCCGTTTGGTAGTTCAGCGGTTACAAACCAGAAATCCTCGATGGCCTGTACGACCTCGATATATTGTCCAAGCTCGACAGGCTTTGTCACGTAACAGTTCGCGTTCAGGCTGTAGGCGGCCGCGATGTCCTCGTTAGCCTTCGAGCTGGTCATCACGACCACGGGGATTTGTTTAAGGAGGGGATCGCTCTTGACTTCTGCGAGTACCTCGCGGCCGTTCTTCCGCGGCAGGTTCAGATCCAGGAGAATCAGATCTGGCCTCGGCGCCTCTCCCCAGATGCACGACCGTAGATAGTCCATCGCTTCCACACCGTCTCTGGCCACTGTCATCTGGACACAGAGTGAGGTCTCTTTCATCGCCTCGCGAATGAGACGGACATCACTCGGGGTGTCTTCCACCAACAGGATCTCGACTTTTTTCATGAATGCACCGTTTACAACGCCTGCCGCTGAACCATGTGCATTTGGACTTCCAATCCTCTAAGTCGCTCATGCGAATCAAACTCAATCCACCTCGCCCAGGCAATTGATTACCGAGTCAGGTACATTTCCGCATGCCATGCGGCAAAAATTTCCGCATAGCGCCGTTTTCACAGACGTTTTCGAACCTATTTGACAGAACGCTAAACGCCTTATTATCATTAAGATTGAAGCGGCAGTCGTGGTCATGCGGGATGCGCCCGGTGCGCTTGGAGGCTCCTTGATCAAGCTCGATATCATCAATGAAGTCGTAAATCGTACAGGGATTACGAAGACCAAAGCCGAAATGGCAGTGGAAACAGTCTTTGACACCATGAAGAAGGCTCTCAGCGAGGGAGACCGCATTGAACTGAGAGGTTTCGGAATCTTCAACGTTCGGCCCCGGAAAACCGGTATTGGCAGAAACCCTCGCACAGGGGCGGAAGTCGCAATTCCCCCAGGTAAGGCCGTTCGGTTCAAACCTGGTAAAGAGTTGCAGACGCTACAGTAGTGATGCAGTGTCACACTCGCAATTCTCCGGACACCTGAACGATCAGGGGGCCGTTGAGGACCAAATGCCTCTATCCGCTTGGCCACACCGTTGGTGGCTCCATTTACTCCTCTTCCTGGCAACCCTGGTCACTACTACGGTTTTCGGTTTCGCTCTCCGGCAAAGCTTCGCATACGGACGGCCGTTCGATCTCGATCTAGTATTCACGGGCTACCGTCTCCTGTTCCATGGCCAAATCGGCGTACTATCCGGTCTGGAATTCTCCATTCCGTTGTTGATGATTCTGGTAGCGCATGAATTTGGGCACTATCTCGCCTGCGAACGCTGGAACGTGCAGGCCAGCCTTCCTTACTTTCTGCCCTCGCCCACGTTGCTAGGCACCTTGGGCGCTTTCATTCGCATCCGTTCTCCGATCTACACCAGGAAGAGCCTTTTCGATATCGGCGTCTCAGGACCAGTCGCCGGGTTTGCTGTTCTGATTCCTTTTCTGATCGCAGGCGTGTTGCTCTCTCGCGTTGTACCGGGAATCGGAGACCGCGGCGATCTGTTATTCGGTACTCCGCTCTTATTGCGTATCGCGGAATGGGTCCGCTTCCCTGGCATCTCTCCCGTCGATATTGCTCTTCACCCGATGGCGCGAGCCGCATGGGCCGGCCTACTGGCAACTGCGATCAATCTCCTTCCGATCGGTCAGCTTGATGGCGGACACATTCTCTATTCACTATTCGGAGAGCTTCACCGGCCGCTCTCCCGGTTCTTCACGGCGGCGCTGCTCCCGCTAGGATTTTTCTTCTATTGGGGATGGCTATTCTGGGCCGTGCTGCTGTTCTTCATCGGAATGCGCCACCCCTTGATCTCTGATCGTTCCCCTCTCGACAAGACACGCCTCCGCCTGGGAATAATCGCTCTTCTTATCTTCATGTTCTCGTTTTCGCTTGCGCCCGTACGCTCCCACTAGAGCCTCCGCATGCAAATGAAAATTTCAGCGGCCATCATCACCTTCAATGAGGAGCGTAATATCGCGCGCGTCATCGAAAGTCTTCGTTGCTGCGATGAAATCCTGGTGCTCGATAGCGGCTCGAACGACCGCACCGTTGAGATCGCCACCAAACTCGGCGCACGAGTCGTGGAGGCGTCCTGGCACGGCTATGCCGCCCAGAAAAATATCGCAGCGGAGCTAGCCAGCTATGACTGGATACTCGCGCTCGATGCCGACGAGAGCCTGAGTGAAGCCCTCGAAGCCGAGATCTGGCACATCAAGAAAACGGGACCGCAGTTCGACGCCTACACCATGCCCCGCTTGGCCCAGTATCTTGGCCGCTGGATACTACATAGCGGATGGTATCCCGATCGAAAGGTCCGCCTGTTTGATCGTCGTAAGGCCAAATGGGTCGGCGAATTTGTCCACGAATCCGTCAAAGTAACGGGACCGGTGGGCCATCTCAAATCGAATCTGCTCCACTTCACTTGCGATTCCCTTTCGCAGCATCTGCGGAGCATGGACAGCTACACCACGCTCGCAGCCCAGGAACTGGTGTCTCGCGGTAAGACGATCAATATATATGACTTGCTATTCGATCCGCCCTGGACATTTTTCAGCACTTATCTCCTGCGGCTCGGGTTCCTAGATGGGGTAGAAGGATTAACTATCGCCTACATGGCAGCGCTTTATAATTTCCTGAAATATTCGAAGGCGCGTCATATGAGTCCCGGCCGTCAAGAGTAGTGCGTGCACGTTTTGCATATTGATACCGGTCTTGAAATGCGCGGCGGCCAACGCCAGGTTCTGATCCTGTTGCAAGCCCTCCGGGAGGCTGGTCATGACTGCACGCTGCTCGCTGCTAAATCGGGCCAACTCTTTCCGGCCGCTCTTCAATCGGAGTTCGCCGTGCACACTGCCGATGCCGCGCACATCTGGCGTCTGTCTCCGAAGGCTGACCTGGTCCACGTCCACGACGCGCGCGCCCACACGCTCGCTGCCATTTCCTGCCGGCGCAAATTTGTAGTCTCGCGGCGCGTGGCGTTTCCGGTTCGCCGATCCCTCGCTTCTCTTTGGAAATACCAGCGGCCCGCCCGCTTTCTGGCGGTTTCCCGGTTTGTAGCGCAGGAGCTGGCAGCCGCCGGCCTTCGCCACGAGAAAATTGATGTCGTGTATGACGCCGTCTCTGACCACGTCCCCGACGCAGATTGGTCCCCGACGCATCCAGTTATCGCCCTCGCGTCACGTGACCGGGAGAAAGGGCGGGATCTCGTGGAGCGCGCCAGCGCGATGGGGCCCTTTCCAGTTCGCTTTTCCGATACTCTCGAGTCCGACCTACGCCACGGGTCAGTCTTCCTCTATATCACCCGCTCCGAAGGCCTTGGCTCAGCCGTTTTGCTCGCCATGGCGATGGGAGTGCCGGTCATTGCAAGCTGCGTCGGGGGCCTGACCGAAGTCTTCGAGGATGAAATCTCCGGGCTCTTCGTACATAATGATCCTCCCGAAATTACCAAAGCAGTGCAACGCGTCCGCAACGACCCGGCACTCGCGCAGATGCTGATCGACGGCGCAAAAAGGCGCATTGCCGAAAGCTTCACCACCCGCCATCTACGGGAAGCAACACTGAGGTCTTACCGGAGGGCGCTCTCATCGGACAGCAATGACAGCTGAACTAGTACTGCTCTCTGCGGTCGCGGGCGTTTTCGGACTCCTCTTCGGCAGCTTTCTCAACGTTTGTATCTACCGCATTCCGCGCGATCTTTCCGTCGTGCTCCCGCGGTCCTTTTGCCCGGAATGCGGTCATCCCATTGCGGCTTACGACAACATCCCTCTATTCAGCTACGTAGTGCTCAAAGGCCGCTGCCGCGCCTGCAAAAAATCCATTGGTCGGCGTTACCCTCTTGTTGAGTTCACCACTGCGGTTCTCTTTGCGCTCGTCGGCTGGCGTTACGGTTGGACGTTGCTGGCCCTGAAGTGGGCCATCTTTGAGTCCTTAATGGTTGCCCTCTTCTGGATCGATTTCGAGGAGCACCTTCTTCCCGACGAGCTCACATTGGGTGGTTCGCTAGGGGGTTTGATTCTGGCTGCCTTTGTTCCCGTCCCGGGCATATTGACTTATCAATCATCCGCCCAGCAGGCGATTCTAACCTCTCTGAGCAACGCCGTCCTGGCGGCCGTCGTACTCGCAGGCTCGCTTTGGATCATTCGGGCACTCTACGAAAAAATACGCCACCGGGAAGGTGTCGGCCTGGGGGACGTGAAGCTGCTTCTTTTGTTCGGCACCTTCCTGGGTTTGCAAAATAGCCTCACTGGGCTGCTCATCGGCTCCCTCGGGGGAAGCGTCATTGGCATTGTTTTCCTAATCGTTACCCGAAAAAATCCATCTACTTACCAGTTCCCATATGGAACCTTCCTTTGCGCAGGCGCGGCGCTGGTTCCTCTTCTTTTGAGGGCGTAAAATCTAGGCGAAAACCGGCATCGACTTGGTGTACCATAGAGCTTTACCATATGAAGGAACTGCTCAACACGCTTCCGAGGGACGGAGGCGAGTGGCGTCTGGCCATGAAACTCGACCCCCAGCGTCTTCCCGCTCATATCGCGATTATCATGGACGGAAATGGCCGCTGGGCTCGCCAGCGGAACTATCCGCGGCTGATGGGGCACAAGGCCGGTGTTAATCCGGTGCGAACGGTAGCTGAAACCTGTGCCCAATTGGGCTTAGAGGCGTTGACCCTCTATGCCTTCTCGGTCGAAAACTGGAAGCGGCCCGCCCACGAAATTGAAGGCCTTTGGCGCCTCCTCCGGCTTTACCTTCGCCGCGAACTGAACGAACTGATGCGCAACGATATCCGGCTGGTGGCCATCGGCCGGCTCGACACGCTCACGCCTAGCGTGAAACAAGACTTGCATATGGTTATGGAAAAAACCGCCAAGAACCGAGGCTTGCAGTTAAACCTGGCCCTGAATTATGGCGGCCGCACCGAACTCGTTGACGCCATGAACGGCATGCTTCGCCGCGCCAAAATGGCCGGCACGCTGCAATCGCTCGAAGTCAACGAAGAATCCATCGCCGCGAATCTATACACCGCCGGCCTGCGCGACCCCGACTTGCTGATTCGCACCTCCGGGGAAATGCGCATCAGCAATTTCCTCCTGTGGCAAATCGCGTATGCGGAGATCTATGTAACAGATACGTTATGGCCAGACTTCACGCGGATCGAGTTGCTAGAGGCCATTTACGAGTACCAAAACCGCGATCGCCGTTATGGCGGTTTGACCAGCAATACCGAACACGGCACGTCGCCTATCCGCAAGGCAGGTCGGGGAGCCCAGTTAATAGAAACGCCGGTGCGGCTTGCCAACTGATGGTCGCGGTTCAGCCAATCACTGAAGATACGATAGCGCTATCCGAGCCACGACCCCGGTCATGAAGCGGATCCTCACGGGGGTCGCGCTCATTGCCGTAGGATCCTATCTCCTCTTATTCGGCCCGCAGTGGTTGTTTATGACCGCCGCCGCATTCATGGGCTCAATCTGCTACTGGGAATATTCGGGCTTAGTTGCTGGCCACGGAATCTTGCGACCCGGATTTTTCGGGTTCTTAGCCGGACTTATCATTTTATTTTGGCCCCAATATACGTTAATCGGCTTTAGCCTTATATCAATAGTTGCGTTAGTTACAGCGCTTCGGCATGAAGACGTACGCGCCGCGTTGCCGCAAGTATCGACTGCGCTGTTCGGAGCCTTCTACACTTTTGCCCCCTGGCGTTTTGCCTCCGATCTCCGTCTCCAAAGCGTACACTTGCTCTTCTTCGCCACGGCGCTGAACTGGGCAGGAGACACCGCCGCGTATTACGTGGGCCGCACTTTCGGAAGACATAAGCTTGCACCTGTAATCAGTCCCAAGAAAACATGGGAGGGGGCTGCGGGTTCTGTCGCAGGTTCACTGCTCTTCGGACTGCTGTATATGGGCCACTTCACGCCTCTTGTGCCCTTGTGGCAAATAGCTGTGCTCGCAATATTCGGCAACATTGCCGGCCAACTCGGCGATCTCGCTGAATCCGCTATGAAGCGCGGCGCCGGCGTCAAGGATAGCGGAAACCTGTTACCTGGACACGGCGGGATGCTCGACCGTGTCGATAGCAGCTTGTTTGCGATACCCACCGTCTTCTGTCTCCATCAACTTTTACACTATCTGCTCCCCTGATCCTGATCGCCTCGTAATTTTTTCCCGAAACTCCGCTTTGCATATAGCCATCGGTTCTTAATAGAGGCTCAGTTATCTGGGTCATAATTCGTTGCAATTAGCAGGGAAAAACTTCTATGTTTGAAACAATATTCTACAAAAAACGGAATTCTAGCTTTGCGCTCGGTCGGGTAGTTACTAACTATGGACTTCTCGCCGCGCTAACCTTCGGCGCCTCTTGCTTACACGCCCAAGATGTTGAATCTCGCCACGTAACTCTCGGCTTCATTGGCGGCGTGCCGGTGACTGATTGGTTCAACATTAATGGCAGCAACCTTTCGGCCTACCCGCAGTCCGGAACGTACAGTTCCGCCGACATTCGTTATACATTCGGGCCCAGCGCCGAATTTCACTTTCACCATTTAGTCTTCGAGGTGGATGGCCTCTATAAACGTATTAACTACGCAACTTCATCGTCCTTCACTGGAGGCGGATTTTACGACGAAAACGTCAAGGCGAATTGGTGGGAAATTCCCGGGGTAATGAAGTTCAACACCCGGCTCGGTCACTTCCGACCATTCGTAGAAGTTGGCGCATCTCTACGCCACATTTCCAGCATCAACAACGTCGACACTTCACCGGCTTTATATGCTGCAGAAAACAACAATAATGCACCGGAACTTCACAATCGGAACAGCTATGGCGGAGTCGCCGGGATCGGCATGACCTTCAAATGGCGGCATGTTTCGTTCTCACCGGAAGTCCGCTACACGCGTTGGTCCAACCAGGCATTCGAGTACGGGAACCTTCTCAGAACGAATCTGGACCAAGGCGACGTTTTACTGGGTGTCCACTTCTAAGTCTGCGCAGCCGACGGCAGAAACGGATTAATGACGGAAATGCCGCATGCCGGTAAAGATCATTGCCAGTCCAAGGCGGTTGGCGGCCGCAATCACCTCTTTATCCCGAACTGAGCCTCCCGGTTGGATCACCGCGGTTATGCCGTGTTTCGCTGCTTCCTCAACGCCGTCGGGAAAGGGGAAGAAGGCGTCGGAGGCGACGACGGTTCCGGCTAAAGGCAAAATGGCCTTGAGGGCGCCGAATTTAACGCTATCGACGCGGCTCATCTGGCCGGCGCCGGTGCTGACGATTTGACCGGCACGCGCGTACACGATCGCATTCGATTTCACGTGTTTGCAAACGGTCCAGCCGAACAACAGGGCGCGCATCTCTTCGGCCGTCGGCGCCCGTTCTGTTTTCACCGCTAGTTTGCCGGGGTCGAGCGTAAGCGTATCGGCGGTCTGCGCCAGTATGCCGCCTGTAATGGACTTCAGCGCCAGT
Organism: Bryobacteraceae bacterium; assembly: GCA_036269625.1. Lineage (GTDB taxonomy): Bacteria > Acidobacteriota > Terriglobia > Bryobacterales > Bryobacteraceae > Bog-105. The sequence continues at coordinate 49,188 of DATBEF010000120.1, forward strand.
TCGGGCTTTTGCACCGGGAGCACTTTGACCAGGCGCAGGTTTTTCTTGGCTTTCAGTATGGAAAGCGCGCGCTCGGAAAATGACGGCGCGGCGATCGCCTCGGTGAAGATACCGGCTACTTCATCAGCGGTCTCAGCATCGACTTCCCGATTGAAGGCCAACACTCCGCCGAAAGCGGAGATCGGATCGGCTTCGAGAGCTTTACGATAGGCTTCGGCAAGCGTAGGCTGCTCGGCGCACCCGCACGGGTTAGTGTGTTTGACAATGATGGAAGCGGGTTGATCAAATTCGCTAGCGAGAAGCCAGGCGGCGTCGAGATCGACCAGGTTGTTATACGAGAGTTCCTTGCCCTGCAGCTGTTCGGCACTTGCGACGCCCCCGTAACAGAAACTGTATAGCGCCGCATGCTGGTGTGGATTTTCGCCATAACGAAGAGTGGCCGTGCGGGCAGCGGCGATCTGTAAATTGGCGGGCAGGACCTCTTGCGGAACTGTCTGGCCGTCGGCATCGATCTGGAGCAATCGGGTGGAGACTGCGTGATCGTAAGCGGCGGTGTGCGAAAAGGCTTGCTGGGCAAGTGACCAGTGCGTCGCGAAGCTGAGGGCGCCCGCGTTGCCCTCGAGTTCGCTGAGGATCGTTTCGTATTGCGAAGGCGAGACCACCACAGCAACATCCTGGAAATTCTTGGCCGCGGCGCGAATCATCGTGGGTCCACCGATGTCGACGTTTTCAATCAGATCTTCCCGTGTGACCCCCGGCTGATTTGCAAACTTTTCGAACTGATAAAGGTTGACGACCACCATCTGGATGGCGGGAATGTCGTGCTCTTTCAGTGCCCGCATGTGCTCCGGCTTAGCTCGGATAGCGAGGATGCCGCCTGCAATTCGCGGGTGTATGGTTTTGACCCGGCCGTCGAGCATTTCGGGAAACCCGGTTACTTCCGACACTTCGCGGACCGGGATACCCTCAGCAGTTAAGAGTTTCGCGGTGCCGCCGGTGGAGATAAGTTCCACTCCCATCTGGTGGAGTGTTTTGGCAAGGTGGACGATGCCGGTCTTGTCCGTAACGCTCAACAGAGCGCGTTCGATGCGGGGCATACCTCATTTTTGCAGGAGGGCCAATCATTTCTTGTTACTAGAATCAAAATGTGCCTCACTACTGCACGTTGATTCCGGGAGATGGTATTGGTCCAGAGGTGGCGCAGGCGGCTGTACGCGCCGTGGACGCGACAGGAGTGGATATTTGTTGGCGGCGCGCGGAACTGAACGAAGCCATCATTCTCGAAGCTGGAAGAACTCTGCCGCAATATCTGTTGGACTCGCTTAACGAGACGCGCGTGGGCTTGAAAGGGCCCGTGACCACGCCAATCGCCGGCGGTTTCCAGAGCGTCAACGTGGCGCTTCGCAAAACCTTGGATTTGTTCGCGAATGTACGGCCGGTGAAGACGCTGCAGGGAATCAAAACACGCTTTCAGGATGTGAATATCGACATGGTGATCTTCCGCGAGAACACGGAAGACCTGTACTCCGGCCTTGAACACGAGATTGTAAAGGATGTGGTGACCAGCCTGAAGGTGATAACGCGCACGGCCTCTGTCCGGATCGCCGAGTATGCATTTAGCTACGCACGGAAGAATGGGCGAAAGCAAGTCTCGGCAATCCACAAAGCGAACATCATGAAACTCGCGGATGGCTTGTTTCTGCGGTGCTGCCGCGAGACGGCGGCACGCTATCCGGAAATTCAATACAAAGAACTGATTGTCGATAATGCATCAATGCAGTTGGTCATCCGTCCGGAGACTTTTGATGTGCTATTGTTGCCGAACCTGTATGGGGACATCGTGTCCGACTTGGCCGCCGGGCTAGTGGGCGGGTTGGGCATTGTTCCGGGCGCGAACATGGGCGAAACCCACGCGGTGTTTGAAGCGGTGCATGGGAGTGCGCCCGATATTGCGGGGCAGGGCAAAGCTAATCCCACGGCGCTGATGCTTTCGGCCGCGATGATGCTGATCCACATGGGAGAAACGGAAGCGGCCTGGAAACTGCAAGGCGCCGTCGAGCACGTATATCGCGACGGCAAGTTCATCACGGGCGACGTGGGCGGATCGGCGTCCACCGAAGAGTTTACCGACGCGGTGGTTCGGACGATCAAGGGCTAGGCTCTTTTACTGCCGAACGCCTTCGGGTCATGCTCGATAAAATACACAGCACGATACAATACGGGGTTCATGTCTCAGTTACTAAGCGGTAAAACTGCGCTAGTGCTCGGTGTGGCTAATAAGTGGAGCATCGCGTATGCAATTGCGCAGGCATTTGTGCGCGAGAAAGCAAAGCTGGTTCTGACTTATCAGGGCGAGCGGCAGCGGGAGACGGTAGAGGAGTTTGGCGCAGAGTTACACGCGGCCAAGGTTTTGAACTGCGACGTAACGAAGCCGGAAGAGTTGGAGCAGTTGACGACGGAGTTAAAGGCGCTGTCTCCGTCGGTCGATGCGGTTGTTCACAGCATTGCGTTCGCGAACCGGGAAGACCTGAGCCGGCCCTTCGTCGAGACCAGCCGTGACGGGTATCTGCTTGCGCAAGAGGTAAGCTCGTTTTCACTTGTGGCGGTGTCGCGGGCAGTAGCTCCGCTTATGACGGAGGGCGGATCGATCACGACACTGACATATCTGGGATCTTCGCGGGTAGTGCAAAACTATAACGTGATGGGTGTGGCGAAAGCTGCGTTGGAGGCCTCGGTACGCTACTTGGCATCGGATCTGGGGCCTTCGAAGATTCGTGTCAATGCGATTTCAGCAGGCCCGATCAAGACGACTTCGGCCCGTGGCATTAAAGACTTCTCAAAGATCCTCGATCAGGTGGCGGGAATCGCGCCTTTGCGCCACAATACGGAGCCGGCGGAAGTAGCTGATGCAGCAGTGTTTCTGGCGAGCGATTTAGGCCGCGGCGTGACTGGCAACGTGCTTTTTGTTGATTCGGGACTGCAGATTATGGGCTTCAGTTTGCCGTGAGGTGGCGTAACCAACGAGCAATTGGTTCGTCTCAACTGGAGAGCTCTTTAGTATTCTAGAGAATCGGGTGTATGCCCGGCGCCCTCGCCGCCACACCTAAACAACGGTCGCGGAACGGGCCGCCTCAGGCACAACGCTTCCCATTGGACTGATTTACACAGAGTTGAGTTTATAAATTTATAAAGATGATACAGGTTGAAGGTCTGTCTAAACGATATGCACGTCATGTCGCGGTGGATCACATTTCGTTTGCCGTGGAAAAGGGCGACATCGTCGGATTTCTAGGGCCGAACGGCGCGGGTAAGACGACCACCATGCGTGTTCTGACGTGCTTCATGCCGCCGACTGAAGGTAAAGCGACGGTAGCCGGATATGACGTTTTCGACAAGCCGTACGAAGTGAAAAAGCATATCGGCTATCTGCCGGAGATGCCTCCCGTGTACCCGGAGATGAGTATTCGGGACTATCTGATCTTCGTGGGCAAATTGAAAGGCATGGGCGGCGCCGACCTCAAACGGCGTGCCGAGGAAGTGATGGAGCGTTGCGCGGTGGCTGACGTAAAGGACAAACTAATCTCAAAGTTGTCCAAAGGTTATCGCCAGCGAGTGGGCCTGGCACAGGCGATTATTCATAATCCCGATGTACTGATTTTGGACGAGCCGACTTCGGGTCTTGATCCGAAACAGATCATAGAGACTCGCGAATTGATCCAGGGATTATCGGGCGATCACACGATCATTTTGAGCACCCATATTCTTCCCGAGGTGGAAGCGGTGTGCCGGAAAGTGATCATTATCAACCGGGGTAAGGTGGTTGCAACGGACTCGGTCCAGAACCTGAAGAATCGTATGGGTGGGACGTCTGCGATACAGGTGCAGGTGAGCACAGCCGGGCAGGCCGGTCCCGAAGCGGTGCGGCAGCGGCTGGAGCAAGTGGCTGGGGTCAGCAAAGTGCTGGATAAGGCCACGACGGACGACCTATACACGTTTGAAGTCGAGAATTTGGCGGGACAAAATCCTCGAGCGGAAGTGGCTCGGGCGCTGGTCCAGGCCGGTTGGAACCTTTACGAACTGAAGTCAGTGACGTTCAGTTTGGAAGAAGTCTTCCTGGAACTGACCGGGTCGAAAGTAGGAGGCGTGCAGTGAGAAGCATCTGGACGATTTGCCGGCGGGAACTGTATAGTTATTTCGTCTCCCCGATCGCGTGGGTGCTGCTCGCCATCTTTTCGGTGTTGACCGGTTTCTTCACGTTTTACATTTCGGCGTTCTTTGTGAAGAGCGGGTTGGAAAGCGCCATGAGCGGGCAGAGCTTTCCGATGAACATCAATGAGCAGGTAATTTCACCAATCCTCTCCAATGTCTCGGTGATCGGTCTATTCTTAATTCCTTTGATCTCGATGAGGCTGTTTGCCGAGGAAAAACGGCAGGGGACGATAGAACTGCTGGCTACCTCGCCGGTGCATGATCTGGAGATTGTGTTGGGCAAGTGGCTGGCCGCGGTTCTGATGTACGGAGCGCTGCTGGTGATTCTGATGGCCAACTTCGCTTTTCTCTTCATCTATGGGCAGCCGGATTGGCGGCCGGTCGTGACCGGCTTCTTCGGACTGCTGCTGCAAGGGGGATGCCTTCTGGGCTTCGGCGCGTTCATCTCAACGCTGACAAAGAACCAGATTGTCGCGGGCGCCATCACCTTCGCATTTTGCTTGTTGCTGTTTGTGCTGAACTGGACGACTTCATTCGGCAACTCAGGAACTTCGCAAGTGCTTTCATATATCTCGATCAACAGCCATTTCGACAGTTTCTCGCGGGGTGTGATCGATAGCAAAGATTTGATTTTTTATCTGTCCATGATTTTCTTTGGATTGTTTCTGACGGCTCGGTCGCTTGAGTCGCTGCGGTGGAGGGCGTAATGGCCGGGGAGCAAACAAAATTGGCGCGAAAGAGCACGGTCGCCGGGCAGCAGGCGCGCTTCGGAGCGACTGCCGGGTTGTACACGATCATCGTGTTGGCCGCTTTAGTCATGGTCAACTGGCTGGCCAACCGTTACAACAAGACTTACGATACGACCAGCAATAAACGCTATACATTGTCCAGCGAGACCAAGAAAGTCGTCGACGGACTGAAGAGCGACGCAACGATCACCTACATCGATCGCGCGAGCGGGTTCGATACAGCCAAGGCGATGTTGGACCGGTACAAGAACTTATCGCCGAAGATCCATATCAATTATGTTGACCTAGCGAAGAACCCAAGCCTTGCGCGCTCATATGGCGTGCGATTCCCGGGAACGGCGTACGTGGAGATTGGGAGCCGGCGGGAAGAGGCCAAAGCGTTGACTGAGGAAGGCATCACCGGCGCATTTTTGAAGGATCTGAAGGGCACTCGCAACGTCTGCTTCGTAACGGGCAGCCATGAACACCAGCTGGAGGAGACCGGCGAAGGCGGTCTGTCTCGGTTCAAGACACTGCTCGAACGGGACAATTACCAGTCGCAGCCGCTGTCGCTGCTGACTAACACGGCAGTGCCGAAGGATTGCACTGTGCTGGTGGTGGCGGGTCCGCAAGACGATTACACGCCGAATGAAGTGACGGCGATCAGAAATTATGTGCAAGGCGGAGGCCGTGCGATGTTTTTACTCGATCCACCGCTCGATTTTTCGCGCTTGCATGTTGCCCAGAACGAGGGCTTAGATAAGTTGCTCATAAATTGGGGCGTGACTCCGCAGAGCGATCTGGTGCTCGAAGAGAATCCGGTTGGACAGATGTTCGGGTTTGGGCCTGAAGTGCCGTTGGTGACAACCTACGAATCGCAGCCGATTGTGGCCGATTTGAAAGGCGCGGCAACCGGCTTCCCGCTGTCGCGATCTTTGGAAGTGAAGAACGGCGATAAGACCACCGTGGAGAAGCTGTTCTCGACGACAGCGAACGCGATCGCCACGACGAAGCTGAACAACAACGCTGTGAATCCGAACGATCCTTCGAATAAAAAAGGCCCCTTCATCCTGGGCGCGGCGGGAACTTACAATACGGGCAATCCGAAGGATCCCGGCCGGTTCGTGGTGATTGGATCTTCGGGATTCATGGATAACGGAACTATCGGATTCCAGTCGAACCGCGACTTAGCCATCAACGCCGTGAACTGGCTATCTTCAGATGAAGATTTGATTTCGATTCGGCCGAAGGAAGCAGAAGACCGACGGCTAAATGCGACGCAAGCGCAGATGAATACATTTTTCTACATTGTGCTGATCGCGATTCCCCTCATGATTATCGTCACGGGTACGTCGATCTTCCTGAAGCGGAGATAGGGAATGAAGCCACGGAATCTACTGATTGCGGTGGTCGTTTTGGCCGCCCTCAGCGGTGGCGTCTGGTATGCGAAGCGGCACCCTGAATCGGGCCAACCGGCGAGTACCACTCCCGCGGCTCCAAAGATCGCCGAAATACCGGATGCGCAAGTAAAGCAAATTGAGTTGACGAAGAAGGGGGCGCCGACAGTCACCTTGCAACGCCAGAGCGGAAAGTGGACCATCACGGCGCCCGAAGCTCTCGCGGCCGATCAGGATGCGGTAACCGGGATTGTTTCGTCGCTTAGTCCCGTTACCGCGGACAGCGTTGTCGAAGACAAAACCAGCAATCCGAGCCAGTATGGCTTAACCAATCCCAGCCTGATTGTCAAAGTAAGCGAGAAGAACGGCAAGACCGCAACCTTAACGTTTGGAGACGATCTCCCGGCAGGGTCGCTGACGTATGCAGAATATGATTCGAATCCTAAGGTGTATGCCGTCTCATCGTCGGTGAAGAGTTCCTTTGATAAGTCGTTAAACGATCTGCGGGACAAGCGCCTGCTGACCTTCGACTCGAACAAGCTTACGGGCATCTCACTCGACTCGGGCAAGGGCGCGATCGACTTTGGGAAAAATAACCAGAACGACTGGGTGATTTTGAAACCGAAGCCGTATCGAGCCGATAGCTTCCAGGTGGAAGACCTGGTCCGCAAGCTGGGCGACGCAAAAATGGACCTCGCTGGGAGCGCCGATGACCAGAAGAAAGCGGAGTCTGCCTTTGCAACCGGAACTTTGGTGGGGATTGCAAAGGCAACTGATGCCTCGGGAACCGAAACCCTGCAAGTGAAAAAGAACAAGGAAGATTACTACGGGAAGAGCAGCGTTGTAAAAGGTGTTTACAAGGTCTCAAACGACGTGGGAACGGAAGTGGCGAAGCCGATCGACGATTTTCGGAACAAGAAGTTGTTCGACTTCGGGTTCACCGATCCGTCAAAGGTCGAGCTTCAGCAGGGCGGCAGCGATAAGGCCTATCAAAAGGTGGGGCAGGACTGGAAGCTGAACGGGAAGACCATCGATCCGGCATCGATTCAGGCCTTCATCGACAAACTCCGCGACACTGCCGCGGCCAAGTTCGTGGATACGGGCTTCACGACGCCGGCCTTCACCGTAACGGTCATTTCAAACGACGGAAAGCATGTCGAAAAGGTGGACTTCGCGAAGGTGACGGACGGTTACATCGCGCAGCGGGAGGGCGAACCAGCCCTTTATCAGCTGGACGGCAAACCTGTGGACGATATCCTGAGAGCAGGCAGCGATATTAAGGAAGCTACGACAAAGAAGAAGTAGACGTAGCGGAACAAGCGGAGGCTCAGTTGTCAGCGCTCAACACGGACCTGTATGAACTGACGATGGCGGCCGGTTATTTTCTGGCAGGAAAGACGGACGACATCGCCACGTTCGAATTGTCGATCCGGCGCCTGCCTCGCAATCGTAATTTCCTGGTAGCGGCGGGCTTGCAGCAAGCGGTGGAATACCTGCTTGATCTACGGTTTGAGGCCGATGAGATTGACTACCTGCGGTCGCTTCCGCAGTTTCAAAATACGCCTCCGGAATTCTTCACTTTCCTACGCAATTTAAGATTCACGGGCGATCTATTTGCGCTACCCGAGGGAACACCGGTGTTTCCGGGCGAGCCCCTGCTGATTGTTCGGGCTCCTTTAGTTGAGGCGCAGCTCGCCGAAACGTATTTGCTTTCTATGATGGCGTTCCAAACGACCATTGCATCGAAGGCGGCGCGCATGGTTAGCGCAGCGGAAGGCCGCATGGTTGTAGAGTTTGGCAGCCGCCGGGCACATTCGCCGGCCGCGGGCGTGTTGGCCGGTCGCGCTGCCTATCTGGCAGGATGTTCCGGGACGAGCAATACAGAAGCGGGAATGCGATTCGACATTCCAGTGTTCGGGACTGCGGCTCATTCGTGGACGATGGCCTTCCCGAGCGAAGAGGAAGCTTTCGTCGCGCTGCAGAAACTGCTTGGCGAGAGCACGGTGTTTCTGATAGACACTTACGACACGATTGAAGGCGCGCGCCTGGCGACGAAGTTGGGACCGCCGGTGTGGGGCGTTCGGCTGGACAGCGGCGACATCGGGGCGCTTTCGCGTGAAGTGCGCCGCATTCTGGATGCAGATGGATTGAAAGAAGCAAAGATCTTCGCTACTAACGATCTGGACGAGTACCGCCTCGCGGAACTGGTGAAATCGGGAGCGCCGATCGACGCTTTTGGCGTGGGTACACAGCTTGCCACCTCTGGCGATGCGCCGTCGGTCGCGGCTATCTATAAGCTGGTCGAACTGAAAATCGGCGAGGCGCTGCACTATACGGCAAAGTACAGCGAGGAAAAGAGTACCATCCCGGCCGCGAAGCAGGTTTACCGTTATCCGGACCGCGACGTAGTCTCTCTATTTAACGAATGCAATAAAGAATTCACAGGCGAGCCGCTTGTTCGACCGATCATCATGAAGGGCGAATTGCTGGAACCGCTGCCTGCGAGCGCCACCATTCGCTCCTACGCAATGTCCGCCATCGATGCACTGCCGATCGAATTGCGGTCCCTGGAAGAATCGGAGCCTTACCCGGTCGACATCAGCAAGCGTCTCAACGCAGTTGCCAACAACTTGCGGGGCGAATACCAATTGACCAGGTGAGCAAAGCCAGGTAACCAAGCGGTGAAAACAGTTTTTTTCGACGTCGATACGCAACTGGATTTTCTCTACCCGGCGGGGGCGCTCTACGTTCGTGGCGCAGAGGCCATCGTGCCTGCTTTAGGCGAGCTAACCAAGTATGCGGCAAGCCACGGAATTCCGGTGGTTTCGACGGCGGACGCGCATGCCGAGGACGACGCTGAGTTTAAGACCTGGCGCCCCCACTGTGTCTTGGGAACGACCGGGCAACAGAAAACGGCGGCGACGCAGTTACCGAAAGCCCAAGTCGTGACAACCGATCCTGTGACAATCGATGCTAGCAACGACTCCATTTTCCAAACGGTCGGGCAGTATGTTGTCGAAAAGCAAAAGCTGGACTGTTTCACGAATCCGAATCTGCTGCCTTTGCTGAATTTTCTGGCGGCGGACCGTTACGTCGTCTACGGCGTGGCCACGGAATTCTGCGTCTCCTGCGCGATCATGGGTCTGTTGAGTACTGGCGCGAAAGTGGAATTAGTGGCCGATGCCATTCGTGGGCTGGACGCGGAGGCGGAACGCGACACTCTAACACGGTTTGTGACCGCGGGTGGCGTGGTGACTACCGTGGACCGCATTATCGCGTGAACGTCACCGCGTGAACGTTACAAGGTGTTGGCCGGCAGGAAGCAGAACTGAGCTCTCTGCATTCCCTTTGGCAGGCGTCCAATAGACCGATCCGTCGACCTCAATTGATGAGACCGGCGATCCTAACATGGCAATAGCGCGGCTGGCGCTGCTATAAGAAAGATCGAGCCCGTGGGTTGAGACAGCAGCGGACTGGATCTGGCCATTGAAATCGGCAAGAGTCACGGCGGGTTGTGTAATACCAGGACGCAGTCGATGTTTGCCGGGCGGCACGAGTACCGTCTTCGCGTTCTGAATCGGCCATTGCTTGCCGTCGAGCTCGACGAGGCCTTGCCAGTCGATGCGCGTTGGGTCCGATGCGCTCACCTCGAGTTCGTCGGCGCTGGGCTGGGTCAGTTGAGCTGTCGTGGCGGCGGCAGGCAGAAGCTGAAGATCCTGCTTCTCCAACGAATTCTCAAAATACAGCGCAACACGGGCGAATGAAGAGGCAGCCTGGTGAACGAGCTCAAACAACTCGACCCCAGTCTGTTTCTTGGTGGGATAGACATCCTGGTATCGTTCGACAACGTTGATGTCGATTGCAATATGGCTTTGATCGGGCGTAAGCTCTTTGTACTTCGCCGCAAGCTTGGCATAGCGCGAGGCGCCCAGGTTCCAAATCGTTGCCGGGTCCTCAACCAGAAGCGTGCTTCGACGAGCCTGTATCAAAGGAAGACTGCGCGCGACGTCCGCTCCCAGTGCATCGCGAATGCCCGGTTCAAAGCGGTCGTCAATGTGGGTAAGGACGACGTCAAGATAAGGTTTCTGAGCCCGGGTCTGGTCGAGCAGTTGGAGCCAGTCGGACTGCATCCGAGAAGCAAGCGCGGCTCGGTAGTCCAGAAATTGGCGCAGCCCAGCCGGGTCTCTTGCGGCCGCATGGAGCGAAGCGGGATCAAAGAGCAACTTGGGGTCGAAGCCGGCGGTTTTTTGGAAATCGCGGCGAACGTCGTCGTTCATCGGCGTGAATCGCGCCGGATTTGACGCGCCCTCGAGCGACTCAAAGTAAAGTTCAGCCACATTGACGCCATCCCAATCGAAGCGGTCGAGCAATTGATTGACGTCTGAGGCGACGGCCCGGCGGCACTCGGGGTTCTGGAGATTCATCAGCTTGCGCCAGTCGAGCTGGGCGTCTTGACCGATCGCGGTCTTCTCGCGCCATTCCGGATGATCGGCCCAGAATTTCTCACTGACGTGCGGCAATTCCAGCCAGGCATACACCAAAATCGCGTTCCGATGACAAGCGGCAATAAGGTTGGCGAGGTACTCGTCGCGCGCCTTATCGGGTTCCATGTTGTGCCACCCGGCGACGTGTAACACCCCAATACCAGATTGGCGCCAACGCCGGGCAAGGTAATCGACATCGGCACGGATGCGATAGGACGAATCAAAGAACGCCCACAGGCTTGTGGATCGAGCCGGCAGAGGCAACCCGAGATCGACCAGAGCCTGGAGAATATAGGGATAGCGCTCAATCCCGCTGACGCCGGGCGAAGTGGCCATCCAAAGGACGGCGCCGTGAGCAGTGAGCTTACCGGCGAGCACGGGTGCATTCTGCCACTTCTCGTGCGCAAACACTTTATAGCCCTCCGGGATGGCGATTGCGGGTTGAGTGATCGTCTGTTCCCAAACGATGTCCATGCTTGGGATGCGTGCATCGATGATCCGTCTAATGGAAACAGGCGAGGTGTTCTGGGAAAATCCAAGCGCTTGCGCGAGCGGAGAGTAGCCTTCCAGAATCAGGAAGTGATCCGACGCGAGTGAAGCGGCCGTCGCTGGCGCATTTGCTCCTGCGACCACAATAGGCGCCTCGGCGGACCCAGTAGCCACGATGCCAACGGACCCCAGGATCTTTATCCAAGGCGCCGCGTCAGCCGAGACCGTGCGAAACGTGGAAACCTGGGCGTATGCAGACACTGCGAAGCAGGCTGCGGCGATCAAGCGGGGAAATTGTTTTGATTGCATGCCGATCGTGCCGGTCACTTTGATATCGCGTACCAGAGGCCGACACGAATATCGTCGTAGTTGGGACGCCTTGGATTCGACTGGTTGTTGGTATATACGCCCCGAAGAAAATCGGTGGCGAAGTAGACATTCGGCGGCATCCACGGGAAATGAAGCCGCAGCCCGGGTCCCATTTCGAGGGTGTTGGCCCAGTATTGGTTTTTGCTATCGTGCGTGAAATTCACGTTGAAGAGCGCCTGGGCGTAGGTGTGTTCGCCCAAATGGAACGTGCGCCCGGCTCGATTTTGAGTGTAAAACAGCCAGTCTTTTTGATAGCGGCTGATGTAGACGGCATCGCCCGTAATCTCATAAAACAGGCCAGAGCTGTTGGTCCCGAGCATGTGGCCGAATCCTTTGGCGAAGTTTACACCGCCCCGATAATCGGGAATCGCGATGCCTTCATCCGTCCGGGAGGGAAGATAATTCATCGATTCCCCGGCTTCCGCCCAGGCAGTCACGTGATGCCAAGTGCGCGAGGCGATTCCCGCGCCGAAAATGACTGAGCTCTCCGACAGATACTGGGGTGCAATGCCGCCTCCTTCAGCGGAGCCGCCGCGAATATCGCCGATGAAGCGCATCGAGAGATAAAAGGAAACGAATTTGTTGGCGGTGCGCCAAGGCAGTGGAAGAACACGTTTGACTTGGCCGTACGTAAACACATCGTTCCAGCGCGACGAGTACATCGGGAGAGCCCAAATGGTCAGTAGCGGCTGACCGCCCCCTTCGAGGTTGTGCCACGCCTTGTTAGCTTCGGCGGAGATGGCCGGATCATCGGATTGTCGCGCAAGCTTGAACCATTGCAGAGCGTCCGCGTCCTGCTTGGCGAGATTATAGGCCCACCCTAACTTCAACATGACTTGCGCGTCGTACGGGTCCGCTTCGTGCGCCTCACGTAAGTAGCGAATAGCGTCTTTGACGTAACCGGCGGCCAAGCTTTTCAGCCCCATGCTCTTGGGATCTGTGCCTGCATTAGTTTGCGAGGCGCTGCTTTGGGAAGCTGCAGGATTAGGGCGATTCTTAAAGCCCAACAGCGCCGCCAATTGCGCGCTCGCCTGAGCGTCTTTCGGATTTATCGCAATGATCTTCTGGAATTGCTCGATCGCTTCGGGCTGACGATTCATCGCTAGATAGAGATAGGCCAGTTCGCGCCGGAGAGCTGTGTTGCGAGGATCGAGACGGATCGCATTCAAGAATTCGTAGGGATAGGGATAGCGCGTCGGCTCCTGATCGAGGGCGCGTTCAGCGGTACGGGCATCGGTGCTACGGGAAGCAGCGAGGTCTGCCGCTCGGGCGTCTTCAACTCGATTCAGTTGCTTCCAAACCCGTGCGAGATCGAGCAGAAGTTCGGGAAGATCGGGCTTGATTTGACGGCATATCTCAAATTGTGTCGCGGCGAGCTCCAAACTGTCGCGCTGTTCGGCGAGTTGGGCTAGTTCCCAGTGGGCGCTAAACGTAGACGGGTCCAGCGGATTGGGCGCCTGCGCCAAAGCCTGCTGCCAGCGCGCAATACCTGCGGCCAGCGGCCCGTCGATATTCTGAAACGCCCGCTCGGCCGTCGCACGCGTGGCTGAACTTCCGCGTTTACGCAGGCGATCGAATGTCCGGCGCGCCTCCACCTGCATTTTTGTTTCGTAACAGAGGAAGGCGTACTCAAGGGCTGCGGATTCGTCGGCGGTATTCAGGTGCATGGCTGCGGCAAATTCGTCGCGTGCTTCGGCGTTGTCACCGGTCTTCAGCAACGTGTAGGCGAGATCCTTGTGTGCGCCCGCATTTTGAGCCTGTTTGGCGAGACCACTCCGAAAAAGGTCAATGGCCGTGTCATAGTCTTTAGCGGTCAGCGACTTATAGGCCTGGGTCAACTCCGCGTCGCCGGGCTGCTGGGCAACCGCGGCTAGAGTCAAAGTAAACAAGAGAACGGAGGAGGTAAGCGATTTCCGGAACATACCGCTGCGGAGGTAGTCGGCGGAGAACCGGAAAAATCTCTTGCGGACGGTTTGCCGCGATCCCAAGTCTATCTTACCTGCGGTAAGATCACGAATGTGGAACAGGTAACCGTATCCTCGAAGGGCCAAATAGCCATTCCCAAAGCTATCCGGGATGCGTTGAATCTTTCTGAGGGAACAAAGCTGACTCTCGAAGTGCGGGGCCAGGAGCTTGTCTTGTCGAAAGAACCCGCTTGGAGAAAGTTGCAGGGAGCAGCTAAAGGTATCGATCTACTGAGCGCCTTTGCAGCCTTCAAGAAGCAAGAGCGTGAGGGTGAAGACTCGCGTCCTTGATTCCTGGGCGATCCTTGAATGGATGAACGGCCGCCCGCCTGGCGCGGCTGAAGTTGCGAACCTTCTGGATGAGGCCGAACAGGGTCAAACGCAACTGTTCATGAGCGCGACTAATGTGGGGGAAGTCTACTATTTCCTGCGGAAGCGCCATAGCGAGTCCCTTGCCGAATACTGGCGTGACTCCTCCCCAACGCTACCAATAACCATCGAAGTGCCATCAACCGGGGATATTTGGAGCGCGGCATCATTAAAGGCCCGATTCCCGATCGCTTACGCGGATGCATTCGCGGCCGCCTTGGCGCAGAAGTACAACTGCCCTCTGGTTACACGCGATTCGGAGTTCCGTCGGGTCGATCAACTGAAATTGCATTGGATCGGCGGAGAATAATGAACTGTTCGTGCAGACGCGTTTACTGTTTCAGATACAAACCAATCTCACTCGGACGGAAGCAGTGCGCGAGAGCTGTGTCGCGCGTGATTCGGCCAGTACGGACCATTTCAGCAAGCGATTGCTCCATGGTGATCATTCCGTCAGCACGGCCGGTTGAGATCGCGGTGTACAGTTGGTGGTCCTGACCTCTGCGAATCAGATTTCGGACTGCGTGGGTGCCAACCATGATCTCGACGGCTGGATATCGTCCGGTACCATCCGCGGCGGGAACGAGTTGCTGAGCAACGATGCCCAGCATAGCGAGCGACAGTTGCTGGCGTACTTGTGCCTGATTTGCCGATGAAAATGAATCGAGAATGCGGGAGATGGCTTGCGGCGTGTCGTTGGTGTGCAAGGTAGATAGAACGAGATGTCCTGTTTCAGCGGCGGTCAAGACTGTTGCGATCGTTTCCGGGTCGCGCATCTCGCCCACAAGAATCACGTCGGGAGTCTGGCGCAAAATGCTGCGCACGGCGCCCGCGAAGTCCGGCGCATCCTGCCCAATTTCAATCTGCTCGATAATCGAATTGCGATTGGAATGGACGTACTCGACTGGATCTTCGATGGTAAGCACATGGTCGCGGCGGGAAGAGTTGATTGCATCGATTAGGGCAGCGAGCGTGGAGCTTTTCCCACAGCCGGTTGCGCCGGTAATCAATAGGAGCCCCTGTCGCGCTTCGGCAAAGCGCTGCAGCGTTGGAGGGAGGCGCAGCGATTCGAGGGTGGGTATCCGCGCGGGAAGTAGCCGAATGCTGCCGGCCAGAGAGCCGCGTTGGTGGTGTAAGTTTGCACGAAACCTGCCGATCGACTCGCGGAGAAAGCAAAAATCGATCGATTTATCCCGCTGCAAATCCTGACTCTGTTTGGTGTTCAGCAGCGGAAGCAGCAGCTTGCGCGTATCTTCTGAACTGAGGACGGCGCCGGTACCGGCTGTCAGCTTGCCATCGACCCGTAAGGCCACAGGCGCGCCGGCGATCACTAGCAGATCCGATGCGCTTTGGGCGACGGCATAGCGCAAAACCTGGTCGAGGCTGGCGGGATTGGGGGGCGGGGCTTCGGCTATTGCTGCAGGCCGTGTACCGGTCGCGGTGCGGTTCAGTTCGTCGACGATTGCGGCAAGTTCGTTGTCGTAGCCCGGCATAGTGTTTGTGATGCTGGCGTGGAGCGACGGGTTTCGATTAGCGCATGCGTGCCAGGAAGTCGCCCCTGGCGAGCCGCCTTATAAAATCCAAGTCGCCTTCGAGAAAGTCGAGCTCAGGCAGCAGCCCGAGTTCGGTCCAGCGGATTTGCTCGAACACCCTTGCCATTGGTTCGCCCTTGAAGTCGCTTACGGCAAAGAACAGGAGGTGCACACGGCTGCCGTTCGGGTATTCATGTTCGTAGCGCGCCAGTTCACTCCCGACCGAGGCCTCAATCTGCAACTCTTCACGAAGTTCGCGCACTAGCGCTTGCTGTGGGGTCTCGCCCGCTTCAACTTTACCGCCCGGGAACTCCCATTTGAGTGGGTGGCGGTCGCCTCGGCGCCGTTGTCCCACCAGGACCCGGCCATCTCGTTGGATGACACCCGCCGAGACCAGCAACGGTGCGCGGTTCCTCATTCAGAATCTATAGACTACACGGTTCACGCGGTTATTGCGCTCGCGCCCGCCACCAGTTGGCGCAGGACATATGGCAGAATACCGCCATTGCGATAATATTCCGCCTCCTGAGGCGTGTCGATACGTGCGATGACTTCAAATTCGATCTGTTTACCGCCCGGTTGCAGAGCTCTTACCCTGACCCGGCCGGAGTTGGCAAGCGCAATCGGAATACCCGTCACGTCGAATACTTCCTCACCCGTCAGGCACAGAGATTCGCGGCTCTGGCCCGGCAAGAACTGGAGGGGAAGTACGCCCATACCGACTAGATTGGACCGGTGAATGCGTTCGAAACTCTCGGCAATCACGGCTTTCACCCCAAGCAACAGAGTTCCCTTTGCGGCCCAATCACGCGATGATCCCGAGCCATATTCCTTGCCGGCGATCACGATCAGCGACACGCCTTCGCTCTTGTATTTAACCGCGGCATCAAAAATGAACATCTCTTCGCCGTCGGGCATGTGCCGGGTCCGGCTCCCTTCGACGCCGGGAACCATTAGATTCTTTAGCCGAATGTTGGCGAAG
Organism: Bryobacteraceae bacterium; assembly: GCA_036269625.1. Classification (GTDB taxonomy): domain Bacteria; phylum Acidobacteriota; class Terriglobia; order Bryobacterales; family Bryobacteraceae; genus Bog-105. Next base: position 65,711 of record DATBEF010000120.1, read on the forward strand.
GTTCCGCGTACCATAACCTCATGGTTGCCGCGCCGGGCGCCATAGCTATTGAAGTCGCCGGGCTTCACGCCTAAGCCGACGAGATACTTGCCGGCCGGGCTATTGACGGGAATGGAGCCGGCTGGAGATATGTGATCGGTAGTTACAGAGTCTCCAAGAACAGCAAGCGCGCGCAGTCCGGTAAAGTCACGAACTGAAGTGAGAGGATCAACAAGCCTTTCGAAATACGGAGGCTGTTTGATGTAAGTGGAATCGTTGGTCCACTCGTAAATGCTTCCCGTAGGAATCTTAATGGAATTCCAGGATGCGTCGCCGGCGAATACCTCGGCGTATTCCTTAGCAAAGAACTCCGTCCGCGCCGACTTACTTACGACCTCTTCCACTTCCTGCGGGCTAGGCCAGATGTCCTTGAGATAGACTTTCTTTCCAGTGTCGTCTTTTCCAATCGGATCGTGTGTAAGGTCGACATCAACGCGGCCTGCTAAGGCATAAGCGACGACCAACGGAGGAGAGGCAAGATAGTTCGATCGCACGAGAGGATTTACGCGGCCTTCAAAGTTGCGATTACCACTTAGCACTGCGGCGACATTCAACTTTTCCTGTGTTACGGCATTCGCGACATTCTCGGGTAATGGGCCGCTGTTTCCGATGCAAGTAGTGCAGCCGTAGCCGACCAGGTGAAAGTTTAGCTGTTCGAGGTATGTCATCAGGCCCGCGTCGGTGAGGTAATCGAAAACGACCTTCGATCCGGGAGCGAGAGACGTTTTAACCCAAGGCTTCGAGGTAAGACCGTGCTCAACCGCCTTCTTGGCGAGTAGGCCCGCGGCGATCATGACCGAAGGATTCGATGTGTTGGTGCAACTGGTGATCGCGGCGATAACCACGGCGCCATCGTGAAGTTTTTCTTTGTGGCCGTTAACTCGGAATTCCGCCGATCTGGGCGATCCGCCTAGTGAAGAGATGAAATTCTCTTTCACGTCGGGCAACTCAATTCGATCCTGCGGCCGCCGCGGTCCGGCAAGGGAGGGAACAACTTTCGATAAATCGAGCGATAATGTATCGGAGTATATCGGGTCGGGAGAGTTCTCCAAAAGGAAAAGTCCCTGCTCTTTTGCGTAAGTTTCGACTAAGTTCACCTGCGCGGCAGAGCGATTGGTCAGCCGGAGGTAATCAAGGGTCTTATAATCAATCGGGAAAAAACCTATAGTCGCGCCATATTCGGGCGCCATGTTACTGATGGTGGCGCGATCCGCGAGCGAGAGCGAGCTAACGCCTGGTCCGTAAAATTCGACGAACTTACCCACCACGCCTTTTTTGCGAAGCATTTGGGTGATTGTTAGGACTAAGTCGGTAGCGGTAGCGCCTTCAGGAAGCTTGCCAACCAGCTTAAAGCCGACCACGGCTGGCAGCAACATCGAGATCGGTTGACCGAGCATGCAGGCTTCGGCTTCAATGCCGCCTACACCCCAACCCACTACGCCCACTCCATTGATCATTGTCGTATGCGAGTCGGTACCCATCAGAGTGTCGGGGTAAGCTTGCAGAACACCCTTGGAGTTGTCGCTGAAAACTACGCTGGCCAGGTACTCCAGATTGACCTGATGAACGATGCCGGTATCGGGAGGAACAACGCGGAAGTTACTAAACGCAGTCTGCCCCCAACGCAGAAATGCGTAGCGTTCCTGATTACGCGAGAACTCCAGAATGGCATTTTCCTGAAAGGCCTGTGCAGAGCCGAATGCATCGACTTGAACAGAGTGGTCAATCACAAGGTCGGCAGGAATGAGAGGATTTGCCAACTCGGGATTCGCGCCCATTCCTCTAAGGGCGTCGCGCATAGCTGCTAGATCTACAATGCATGGAACGCCGGTGAAGTCTTGCAGCAGGATGCGCGCCGGACGGAATTGAATTTCCTGAGGGGCCTTGGATGAGTCCCATTGCGCGATATATTCGATGTCGCTTGGCTTAACTGTACGGCCGTCTTCGAAGCGTAGGAGATTTTCAAGCAGGACTTTGATGGAATACGGTATTCGGGATATTTCGGAAATTCCCGCCCTCTGTAGGGCATCCAGCCGGAAGATCTGATAATCGGAATCGTTGACGCGCAACGTTGATGCCGCACCGAAACTGTTTTTGCTGGCCATTTGATTTCAGTTTAGAGCAAGCCATCAAGCAAATTTACATATAAGCGGGCTGCTGGATGCCCAGGACATCGAGCGCGGCGAGTATTTGCTCGCGCACGAACTGCGTTAACCAGAGTAGGAGAGCACGACGCGACGCATTTGGCTCGGCAATCACCGAGTGTTCGTGATAGAAGTTGTTGAAAGATTGGGCTAGTAGGAACGCGTATTTCGCCACATGGGCGGGCTCGCCCGCCGCAATCGCGCGCTCGATCATCCCGTCCATCTTAGACGCGAGCAGCAATAGCTGCCACAGGCTCTCGGTCTCGAGACCGCTCCGAAGAACATCGTTAGTGAGCACTTCTTCGAAACTCGGCAGTATCTCGTTTCTTTCAAGATACTTCTTCAAGATGTTTCCGGCTCGCACTGCCGTGTATTGAACGTAAGGCCCTGTATCGCCCTCGAAGCTTAAAGCCTCATGAAAGTCGAAGGCGATGACGGAATTGCGCGTGAACTTTAGCATGAAGTAACGCAAAGCTCCGACCGCAATCTGCTCGGCCACAGCGCGGCGTTCCGCAGGTGGAGCCTCAGGATGGCGCTCCTCGACTTCGGCAAGCGCAGTCTCAATCAACTTATCGATGAGATCGTCGGCTTTAACGCCGAGGCCCTTTCTGCCCGAAACTTCAACGTAGGGACGCCGTTTGTCTTCGTCGGAAAGCTCGATGGCCATTTCGATGCAGGTGCGCGGGGAAAGTGCGACCATTTCGTAAGAGAAGTGTACGGACGCATCGGCTTGCTCGTTAAAATCGAGGGCGCGAAGACCCGCGACGACTACCTCCTGCAAGTAGGATTGCCGTGAGTCGATCACGTTGAATACTCTTGAGGCGTGGCCGAATTTAGGTGTTGGGACGTTTTGCGGCTGGTCGGTCGTGACCCACACCTGATGCCGGGTCGGATAAGTGGACCAGAGGCGATAAAAGAAATCCTTGCCGAGCAACCCGAATTTCCAGAGTTGGTAAGCAATGTCTTTGCCTACATACGTAACGGTGCCATTCGAACGAACAATTACTTTGCTGTCGTCCTCACTGGCGCCTTCTTCGCTTTCGGCTGCATTTGCGCGAAAAGCGGATGACGGCATAACCCAGCAGCCTTTATTCTTGCCTTCGGTTTCGAAATAGATCGCGTTACGGGCCTTCAAGAGGGCGAAGGCTGTAGCCCAGAATTGCAGGTGCAGGATTTCGCTTTCGCGAGGCAGCACATCGTACTCGATGCCGAGACGGTACATCGTTTTGAGGTGCGCCTCGACCATGGAATCAGCCACGATGCGGCCAATTTCGGCCAACTCCCCTTCGTCGGCCTCGATTGCATGCAACGTGGCGTCACGCCAGGGCAGAGAATCGGAATGACCCTTGTAGTGAGACGAGATCCTGGCATACAGATCCCAGCAAAGATAATCAAAACGTACGGTTGGATCGTTAATGAGCGCCTGCACCTGGGCGGGCGTTTTGTTTTCGAGAAAGTGAAAACCGGCAACGACATCGGCAACCTGCACTCCAGTGTTGTCGATGTAATTCTGTGTCTCGACCAAACGACCGCTCTTGCGCAGCATGCGTACGAACGTGTCACCAAGCACAGCGTTCCTCAAATGGCCAATGTGAGCGGCCTTGTTGGGATTGATGTTGGTGTGCTCGACAATGAACTTGCCGGTGGCCGTCATTACTGGTTCTGCTTCGGGCTTGAGCAGAGCGGAAGCGTAAGCTGCACGGTCCAGCCGGATATTGATATAGCCATTGCCCGCAATCTCGAGCGATGCGACGCCCGGAAACGAGGCAAGTCCAGCCGCGAGTTCTTCGGCAATTTGCTTGGGAGGTCTCTTGAGTTGACGAGCGAGTTGGAAGGCTAGCGGGATAGCTAAATCGCCGAAAGAGCTCTGCTTCGGCTGTTCAAGAGAAACCTTCGCGCGGACGTTAAAGCGGGATACAAGCTGCCGCTCCAATTCGGCGGCGAGCCGTTCTTCAATTTGCTGGAACACTGCCCAATCGTACAATGAAGGCGTGCCGAAAGTTACCTTCCTTCCGGAAGAGAAAACAGTGGAGTTCGAGTTGGGAAAGTTGCCCTACGAGGAGCATGGAAATCCTGAATCGTTGCTGGACATCGCTCTAAATTTCAATATTCACCTGGAACACGCGTGTGGGGGAAGTTGTGCCTGCACGACTTGCCACGTCATTGTGAAAGAGGGTGAAGAGAATCTTTCGGAGGCCGACGACGACGAACTCGATCGGTTGGACATGGCCGCGGGGTTAACACTGCGCTCGCGATTGGGTTGCCAAGCGGTGGTGAAAGGCGATGTAGTGGTGGAAATTCCGTCGTGGAACCGAAACTACATCAGCGAGGGCGGCGGGTCGACTCTTTAATATCGCGCGAGATGTCATCTCCATTCGAAGCCGCCTAATCTTCAGGAAACGCTGATTCCAGGAGCAGCGCGAAATCGCGAGTTTTGTGCTCGACCGATTGCTTGAGATCGGAGAGGGCGCGCTCGGCAGCGCGGAGGCGGTCCGCCAGATGCAGACAGGCCAGCACGGCCGTACGCGTGGCGTCGAGATTGCCCGCGCGCCGCGCAATAGCCACCATCAGGTCATCCACCTCCTGTGCCAACTGCTCGGTGTCGCGTGGGTCTCCACTTGTCGAAACACTGTAGGGCTGGTTGAAGATAGTAACCCGGACAATTTGTTTGGTTGTGTCCGGTGCACCCATATGGCTTGTTCGAGGGCTTAACTGGCGCTAAGCAGATCCATCTGGCTCAGCAGTTTTTCAATCCGCGCTTTGACTTCTTTGCGTTCGTCCTTCAGATCGCTGAGTTCGCTCGATAGCTGCTTAACGCGCTGTTGCAGCTCGTCGTTGTCCTTTTGAAACTCCGAGCTCAGAGCGGCCGACTCGTCGCGCTCAGCTTTGATGGCGTCGAACTCGCTCCTTGTCGATTCGAGCTCGTGCTTTAATTGCTGGTTCTCATTTCGGAGACTGGTAATCAATTCGACTGCGCGGGTAATGCGCTGTTCCAAACTAGCGAGGGTATCGATGCCTTCTTGGACTGCTTCCATGGTGATACTTTACAGATTACCGAACTCGCTGTGTGCCATCTGCAGACGGCATAAAGAGAACTATTGCAGCTGCGACTGATGACCCGCCTTAGCCTTGCCGACAAGGGTCAGGAAGCCAGGCGCGTCGTTGATTGCGATATCGGCCAGAACTTTGCGGTTCAACTCGATACCGGCGCGCTTCAAGCCGCTGATGAAGCGGCTGTAGCTGATCTCGGCGCCGCGGCACGCCGCATTGATGCGCACGATCCATAGGGAGCGGAAATTTCGCTTCTTCAGGCGGCGGCCTACATAGCCATAGCGCAGCGCCTTCTCAACAGCTTCCTGGGCCGAGCGATTCAGCTTCGATTTGGTAAGGAAATAACCCTTTGCCAGGCGAAGCGTCTTGTGGCGATAATCTCGCCGGTGGGTACCACGTTTTACTCTAGGCACGTTTTCTCCTTTTCTGTAAACAACTCCTACAAGTTGCGGCGGGAGAACGCAGGCACGTGCGGCGCTCTGCTTCTACCCGCGAAAAATCTTACCAGTCTAATAGGGGATCATCGTACGGAGTTTAGGCTGGTCCGTCTCATCAGCGACAACGCCCTGACCCAATTTCCGCTTGCGAGCGCGCGTTTTAGAGGTCAAGATATGGCGGGCGTTAGCATGATGGCGCATGATCTTTCCCGTCCCCGTCTTCTTGAAACGTTTGGACGCACCCTTATGTGTCTTCATCTTCGGCATATAATTGTCCCTGGATTGACTTGCTTGCGGCGAAATGACACCCCGTAGACGCCGCACCGTAACAACAGGCGTGCGTCGAGCGCGGGGCTACTCATCGGAGTATACCATGATGGGCTGGTATGAGTGCTGGGCTGTCTGCAACGATACCTGGCTTGGGTAGGAAGACCCCTCAGGCTACGAAAAAGTCGAGCGCCTTCGCGATATAGTCCTTTAGCTCGGTGCGTTTGACGACGGCATCCAAAAAGCCATGGTCAAGTAGAAACTCGCTGCGCTGGAATCCTTCCGGCAACTTCTGGCGGATGGTCTGCTCGATAACGCGCGGGCCGGCAAAGCCAATCAATGCGCCCGGCTCGGCAATGTTGAGGTCGCCCAGCATGGCGAAACTCGCCGTCACGCCACCCGTGGTGGGATCGGTGAGGACGCTGATATAGGGCAGCTTCGCCTCATCCAGCTTCATAAGCGCTGCCGAGAGCTTGGCCAATTGCATCAGACTGATTGCGCCTTCCTGCATGCGGGCGCCGCCTGAAGCTGAAACGATCACCAGTGGCGTTCTACGCGCTATACAACGCTCGATTGATCGAGTGATCTTTTCGCCCACTACCGCGCCCATGCTCCCGCCAATGAACTTCAACTCGAGCGCACAGATCTCGACCGGCCGTCCATGGAGCGTGCCGGTGGCCGTTACCACCGCGTCCGGCATATTTGTCACTCTTTGGGTGTCGGCGAGCCGCTGCTTATACGATTTCGAATCGACGAACGATAGCGGGTCGGATGATTGCAGGCCGGCATCGTGCTCCTCATACTGGCCTTCATCGAATAGTTGTCTGAGCCGCTCTACCGCCCCGATCCGGAAATGATGGCCGCATTTGGGGCACGTCTGGAGTTGTTCTTCAACGGTTTTTCGCCAGATGATCTGGCCGCAGTCCTCGCACTTCTGCCAAAGACCCTCCGTGCGAACGTTCTTCTCAGCATCGCTGGGCGAAGCGCCTTCTACCGGCGGTTTTTGTCGCGTAAACCATGCCATGTCAGATCAGCCACTACCGTAACACGCGGAGTGCCTTTTCCGCCTGTTTATGGCCGTTAGGCGATGATAGTGTCTGATGAACCGTCGATCGTTCCTGGTCTCCACACTGGCTGCCTCCACCTCCCTTCGCTTGCGCGCGGGAACCGATCACATTGGCCGTTCGCGGGTCAGCGCGATCACGGACGAAATCGCGCGTTCCCCCGCGGAAGCAATCACATTCGCCCACACTTACGGCTTGCAATGGCTTTCATTGCGGGCGGTGCCAGCCCCGCTAGGGACCCATAGCGTTGGTTATGAGACGCTGGACCCTGCCGCCATGCACGAGGCTGCCGCGCAATTCAAAGATGCGGGCGTGAAGATCGGGTTCCTCGATACGCCATTTCTCAAATTCGGCCTGCCAGGCACCGAGCCGAAGCGCAAGAACCCGGAAACACCGGAAGCTCGGGACAAACGGTTAGCCCGGGAGAAGACGCTGTTCGATAATCGGTTGATCGATCTGCACAAGGGCATCGTGGCCAGCCAGGTATTCGACTGCCCGCTGGTGCGCATCTTTACCTTCTCCCGTGTTGCCGACCCCGAGGCGATTTATCCGCGCATCGCCGATATCATTGGCGAGATGTCAGGGATCGCGCAGAAGGCGGGTGTCAAGCTTCTGATTGAAAACGAAGCCTCTCAGAACGCAGGCACTTCCGCGGAAACCGCGAAGCTGTTGAAATTGCTGCCCATGAACGTGGGGATTAATTGGGATTCTTTGAATGGGCTCGTCCTGGGCGAGAAGCCCTACCCGGATGGCTATGAGTCACTGCCAAAAGACCGTATAGGCAACGTTCATGTGAAGGGCAAGAGCGTGCTCGATTATCCGGAACATCTGGACTGGATGGCGATCCTGAGCGCGCTCGAGCGGGATGGTTATCAAGGCCGGCTGGAACTGGAGACGCACATCTTCGGCGAGGGTCAGGTAGCTGCCTCCCATGCGTCAATGAAGGAAATCTTGCGCTTGCTGACGGCGCGGGAAACTTCCTAGTCGCGGAAGATTCCCTTCTGGCATTCTTGGGTGCGCCGG
>DATBEF010000176.1:0-10335 GCA_036269625.1 Bryobacteraceae bacterium
TAAGGACCTGTATTCTGTAAATTCGATGAGCGAACCTTTGAGACTAGCCGTGGCCGGACTCGGCCGAATGGGCGCGATTCACGCGCTGCATGTACACGAACTGGCGCGCGATACGGGCGCATGTGAACTGGCGGCTATCGCCGAACCCGATCAGGACCGAGTGCGGCGATTTCTCGCCGATACCGGCCGGAACGTACCTGTGTTTCGGTCCGTGGATGAACTGGCGAAATCGGGCGTGTGCAAAGCCACGGTGATTGTGACGCCAACCGATAATCATCGGGCGCATGCGATGGCGCTGATTGCGGCAGATCACCGCGTCTTGTTGGAAAAGCCCTTAACGGGAACACTTCAGGCTGATCGGGAGTTTGCGGCCGAACTGGACCTGAATCATCCGAATGCGGTGATGTTGGCTTTTCAAAGGCGATATGATCCGCCATTGGTCTATGCCAAGCAGTTGATGGAGAGCGGCGCAATTGGCAGGGTATTCAAGATCTTCTCGGCCCTGGAGGACTCTAATCCGGCTCCGGACGGGTACAAGAGCGGAGGGATTCTGCCGGACATGTCGGTCCACAATGTCGATGAAGTTTTATGGCTGACCGGCCGCACGCCGACGAAGGCGCTGGCGATTGGATCGCGGCTGTATAGCCATGCGCTGACGACGTGCCTGGAGGATTTCGATGATGCGGCGCTCTACCTGTGGTTCGGAGAAGATCTGCTCGCGCAGCTTCAAGTGAGCCGCAACCACGTTTCCGGCTACCGAGTAGAGACGATTCTGTTCGGAGAAAAAGGGCAGATCCACATGGGACATTTCGATCAGAAATTGTTTGATATCACGGTAGAGGCATACGGCAAACGTGGGAGCAGCGAACCATTGGCTTTAAAAACATTTTCAATGCGCGATTATCAACGGCCCCTCCCGGAGTTCGTGGATCGATTTGGCGCGGCGTATAAGGCAGAACTGGCCGCATTTATCGAGTGCTGCCGAACCGGGTCTCCTTTCCCCTCGACTCATCGCGACGGGCTCCGGGCGCAGGAGGCGATTTCGGCAGGTATGAGCGCGATGGTTGGCGCGGAACAGGGCGCGGAGGTGGGCTGAGGGCCCTGGCTAAATAAATCGCGTTACGCGCCAGAGAGCGACACAGCCGCCGACGAGGGCCACGAACATCGCGCCGGTAAGGACGAATAGCCAACCCATCTGAATCTCCATATGGGGCACACGCGCGATCAGAGCAAGGGCGACGAAGATGAGCGTCGCTACTGTGACGAGCAGCCAATCTCCCCACGTACGTCCGCCCGATTTGCCATCTGCGGATTCGGAAGTTAGCTCGCGGCCTTCTCCCCGCGAGGCGACATAAACGGGATCGATGCAGTACAAATCGGTCTCGCGCCGAGCGGCTTGTTGCCAGCTCGCGTATTCGTTTTCGGAAGCTGACGACGATGCAATGGCAAGTGAACCGAGAACCATGATCACGGAGCCGCCGATGACTTCGGCATAGATGTGCGCGGTGAGGCCATGCAGTTCGTGGAACACGAGCACGGCCCAAAGCAGTCCCCAGAGTTGGTTGGTATTCGAGAGGGGTATGCCGCGGCTGATTCCGACGTACTTCGCGGCATAATTCTGGAACAGATCGCCGACCACCCACATAAATCCGCCGAGCATGGGCCAGAGGAGGATAGCGCGGTTCGCGACCAGAGCGTGCCAGAAGAGCGCTACACCCCCTAGCGAGAAGACGGCCAGCAGCGTTACCGTGATAATTTCGCCAAAAGTGAACCAGGTTAGAAAAGTAAGCGGATTCATCCCGGTGATGTAGGCCTTGCGATAGGAAATGTACATGGAGCCGAACATGAGGCCGGCTCCAAGGGCGGCGGCAATGCCGCGCAGAGCATTGCCATGAGCGGCCTCACTTGTGGATGCGGCGGAAATGAAGATTGCGCCGACGAAGATGAGAACGGCGCCGCCAACCACGGAGATCTTGCGCATCCAACCGGCGCGGTGCAGTTCTTTGAAGAGCAGAGTTCCCCACATGATGCCGATAAGGCTGTTTGCATTCCAGAGAGGGAAGGCAAGGCTAAGGCCGATATCGCGGACCGCGAAGATCGTAAGGGTATTGCCCACGGCCCACAGACATCCCGCCATTACGCCCCAGACGATCAAGTGTGGGACATGGCTCGTATCGCGAAAAGTATCACCCGTTCCACGGATGAGAGCGGGCAGGCTCCAGCGCGAGATGAAGGCGCCGAGCACCATCATGAACGAAATGATCAGCGGCGAGACTGCTACAGTGACAAGCTTAGTGGGAGCTTCCGCACCAGCGAGCCAAAGGGCGGCGGTGAATCCGCAGAAGATGCCGAGGCGGTGAAGCACACGCTGGCGAGGTGTAACGGCGGCTGCAATCATATGGGTTCGTGGCGAAGTCCCAAGTCAGGCGCCGACCCAGCGCAGCAGAAGGAGTCCGATGAGCAGTACGCTAAGCGGCACCCAGAAGTGGACATCGCGGAAGATAGCGGTCCAGCAATTAAACTCTGGCTTCACGCTGGTCATTATAGGACGAGAGGCCGGAAGTTACGCCTGGGCCAGTGGTACCCAGTACCAATTCCCGGCGCGATTTGTTGAACGGCAAGGAGCAACAGCATCTACTAATATTTAGTATTTGCTAGCCAAGTATGCGCTGCTACCGATGTAGTTATCCTTTTTTCGCCCTGTCGCCGTATTGCCCTCGGTGCACCGCCAGGCGCCGTCATTATTATTTGATTTTAAGTTTGATTGGCGCGCTGGTGGTGTCCATGGGGATTTTGGCGGCGATCGAAAGGCTCTAGGCTCGGTTAGCGCTTGTCACGGTAGATGGATCGGCTGAGGTTGTTCTGCCGTTTGTTAACTTGAGCCCGTTCGCCGTTTGTGAGGCGTCCGCCGTTAACACTTCGGTCCGCTGAGACCTGGCGATTGAGATTGGCTTCGCGACCTTCGAGTTGGGCGGTCTGCCCGGCCTTTAGATTGCCGGAACGAATGCCCTGGGCGATGCGGTCTTGTTGATTTTCACGACGCTGACCCACCTCGTTGTTGCCAAATTTAGCCGTATTGGCGTTGTGCTTGTCCTGATAGATACGGCTGCTAAGGCCGTTCTGTTGCGTGTTGATCCGTGCTTTCTGCGCGGCAGTCAGCGGGCCTCCGCCATCCTTGCGATGGTCGGCTCGGGTCTCACCATTGAGAGCGGCCTCGCGATCTTCGAGATTGCGCGTTTCGCCTGCCGTCAGTTTGCCGGATTGCACGCCGTTGCCAATACGGTCCTGCTGGTCCTGTTTGCGGACATTCACTTGCGCAAAGCCGCTCAGGGCAAAAACACCAAGCAGTATAGATGTCAGAGTTAGTTTTTTCATTGGGATGTTTCCCCCTTCCATTTAGCAAAACGAAGGGCTGCGTTGGAGGTTGACCCGTGGAGCAGTTAATGTTCGTTCAGAAGGCCAGCCCCGCGTTCGAGCGGTGCTTGGTCTGGCGCCTAATTTCCCGAATAAGCTTCCAGAATGCCTCGACCTCTTCGGGATGACCCGTGTCCTTATACGGAAGCGTATACACCGGGGGTTTCGCACCTCGGATTCGAGCAGTGCGTTCGGGCAAGTTCTTTGGATCGACGATCACCAGCGGACGCGTACGTCGGATTAGAAGCGAATGGTCAAGGCGAACTGGATATACCGAGGCGAAGCGATCGGCTGGCCTGGATAGTAAAGCGAACCGCCGTTACCGAGGTTAACGTTGTTGCGGATCTGGTTCAATTTGTAACCATCGGGAGTAAGGATGTTATAGGAATTCGCATTCGCCGAAGTGATGTTCGAGGGAATGGGAACAGAGAAATAATTTGCGGGAAGAGTACCGGCCAAGTTTTCGGAGGCCTTCAGGAAGGCCTGAATAGCGGCAACGTTTGCGTTGCCCGTGGCCGTGCCGTACAGCGGCTGCCCATTGAAAGAGGCCCACGAGTTATAGGTGGATTGAATATTAGCCGCAGTGGGCGCGAAGGTTGGATAGGACCCGAAGAGGTCTGTACCGCCGCCACTGTTTACCGAGTTGCGGAAGGTGGGGTGGTTGAAAACGTTGATTCCGTCGACCCGGAACTGGACTTGATATTTTTCTTTGATCGTGAAGGTCTTCTGAACGGAGGCATCGAACTGCTGAATCATCGGGCCATCGATCCAGGGAAGGGTTCGCGGCGCGTTGCCAAGCGTGCCGGCGGGCGGCAGCTCGAATAGGGCGGGATTTACGTAAGGAGCGCATGAGGCCGTTGTAGGGCAGCCCATGCTGAAGTTGGGATTGATATTCGGCACGCCGGAGACGATGTTGGGGCGAATGCCGTGGGTCACGACAGTGTTGACGTATGGATCGGTTGCGATGGTTATTTCAGCAGGATAACCGCTGTAATACCGTTCAACGCCGGAGAGGGTCCAACCGCCGAACAGCGCTTGTAGCGGGTACCAGGCGTGCTGGCCGAATTGACGTCCGTAACCGAACGGCAGGTCATAAATACCGACGAAGTTGAAAACATAGGGCTGGTTGTAAGTCGAAACTGAGCGGTCTCCAGATGCGGGAGCGCCGTAGGCGTACTGAGCGCCGCCGGGCGTTCCTGTCGTCAAAGTGCCCTTATCGGGACTGGCATCGGAAGCATCGTCGATGGATTTGGACCAGCGGAAATTCGTGTAGAACTGCAGTCCTTTGGTGGCTTGCTGCCGGAAGCTGACAATTGCGGCGTTGAAGCTGCTGTTTCCAGACGCATCGTAGAGCGTATTGACAGCGCCGAAGCCGAAGTAGGGCGAATCCAGGCTCTGAAGGGTATCGGCTACCACGGCGCCGTTCGAGTTCTTTCGGCCGAGGGGGTCGGGGACGGTGTTGCTCACAGTGTAATTGTTGCTTTGCAGGAAAGAGAGATACCTTAGAGGCGCGTTATTGATGTCCACCTGCGGCATGAAGAGGTGCGTGCCTTTCGATCCGGCGTAGGACAATTCGAGCAGACTTCTGGAGCCGAATTGCTTCTGCAGAGAGAAGTTCCAGTTCTGGACGTAGGGGACGGCGGTCTCTCCCGTGCTGACATAGGCAGGGAAGTTAATGGCCGGGCCATAGACAAGGCCGCTGGGATTATTGGCAAGGTCGAGGACCGTGTTGGTCGGCACAAAAGGATCATACGGCGGATTGCTCGAGAGGCGCATAACGTAATTGGAGTTGACCTGTCCGGCGTTCTCGCCGAAGTTAGCAGCGCCTCCGGCGAAATTCGGTACCGGGTTGCGGTTCATTCCTGTTAGCGGGACATGTGAGAGACCATAGCCGCCGCGGACGACCCAGTTCAAGAAGCCACTGGTCTTGGGTTGATACGCGAAACCGAAGCGCGGCTCAAAGTCCATCCAACGAATGGGAGTGAGGTAACGCGAACGGCCGCCATAACCATCGAAAGCAAAGGGAATGATGGTGGCCTGGGTAATGACAGGAAGACCTGTCGCTGCGCCGGCGGCGGTACAGTTTGGAAGCTGGCAAGGCGTCGGCAGATTGACGGTTTCTGCCAGAGCTGGATCGAAAACGCCCTGATGGTTGTACTCCTCCGTGCGAGGCAGTTGGAGCGAGTAGCGCATGCCGAGATTCAAGGTTAAGTTCGGACGTATCTTCCAATCGTTCTGCACGTAACCGGCGCCGGAGTTCCACCGATAGTAATAGGGGATGAGGCTGGTGGCGAGACTAACTTGGTTTGGCACGCCTAAGAGATAACTGGCCAAGCCGAAGCCACCGATATTCGCTTGCGTTCCGGCGCCGCCCGTGGAATCCGTCTGGACATAGCGAAAGCTGTAATTTCCGCCGTCGGCCGCGTAGAAGTTTTCGGCGTTGAGCATATCGCGTGAGAGGTCAACGCCAAATTTTAGGGTCATCGCGCCGCGAGTGATGTAGACGTTGTCGGCGATTTCGTATTGCTGCTCAAGATTGGTGTTCTGTGTAGAGCCTTGCGAGCCGATCGCGCCGAAGCTGTCCAGTTCGAAGGAAAGCAGTGGCACACCGCCTTTAGTCAAGCTGGGCAATCCGTTTTGGGTACTGATGTTTTGCCCGGTGTTGATGTCGTATTGCGGAGGTAACGCGCCGCTGAAGTTGGCGCGCGTGTAGGCAAGGCGCAGTTCATTGACAACGGTGGGCGAGATGGTCCACGTATCGCTGAGCATGAACTGATGGGAATCGCTATACGTGGCGCCGACGCCATCGATCGGATACTGAGCGTCAAATCCGGTAACTCCGATTTCAGGGACGGTGGTCCATCGAAACGAAAGGTGGTTGCGGTCGCTGATATTTTGATCGATTCTCAGGTTGTAACGCGTTTCGTTGTCCGATACAAAACGATACGCCTCAAAATTATCCACATATCCATTGGTATCGAGGAAGGGCGTGGTGTTCGGCTTGGGAAGATACTTCAGCAAATTCACCGCGGTGGGATCGATCATCGAAGCGGGGATGATATTGCCGGGGAACTGCGGATAGGAAGCGCCAGTGGCGAGGGTAGCTGTTTTGAATTGATTTCCAAAGACGTTGAATTGGTTGTAGATATTGATGGTGTTGCTGGAGGCGAAAGCCGAGGCTGGAAATTGCGAGAGCAGGCTGGCCGGAGCGGGACCCGCGCCCCCGGCAGTGCCGCTGCCGTTTTCAAGAACAAGATTGCTGAAGTTGCCGCTCAACATTTGAGGACTCGGGAGGTTGGCGGTGGACTGAAGATGGTCCGACTGGTAGCGGGGCTCGCCAGCGAAGAAAAAAAACGTCTTGTTTTTGCCGTTGTAGAGCTTGGGAATGATAACGGGACCGCCCAGTTGGGCATCGAACTGGTTCCAGCGCAGGTCTTCAACGGGACGGTTGACGGTCGCCTGTGTAAACGGGTCGGCGTTGAAATCGGGATTGCGTGTGTACCAGAAGGCAGCGCCGTGGTAATCGTTGGTCCCGGATTTGGTGGTTACGCTGATAACGCCGCCGCCGGTACGGCCATATTGGGCATCGAAACTGTTGGTTGAAACGGTGAACTCCTGCACCATCTCCGGTGAGAAGGCGACAACTTCTCGGGCGAGGCCGACACCCGTGTTACTGACGCCGTCGGCCATCATGTAAGTACCGCCAGACCGGCCGCCATTAGTGTTTAGGTTATAGCCGGGAACGGGTGCGCCAGAGGTGACCTGCGGGTCTTCGGTACCAACGTCGCCGCTGATATTAGGAAGCGTTACGGCAAGGTCCAAAACGCTGCGGTTGGCCAGCGGAAGATCCTGCAATTGCCGACCGGTGATCGTTTGGCCCAGCGTGCCGGATTCCGTGTTGACCATCGCGGCGTTGGCGGAAACTTCAACCTGTGTACTCACGTTGCCCGGCGTTAACACGATATTGGCGGTGGCTACCGCGCTGGTGTCTACCTTTACGTTGTCCAGCACAGACTTGCCGAAGCCAGGCGAATCGACCGTGATCTTATACACAGCGGGCGTGAGATCCTCCTGGATGAATGAGCCCTTCCCATTGGTCGTCAGGTGGTGAACTTCATTTGTTCCCGTGTTGGTGATGACCACATTCGCGTTGGGCACAACGGCGCCGGTTTTATCGGTTACGTTGCCGCTGATACCGCCGGTATTGGTTTGCGCAACGGCCATCAATGTCGAGAAAACCATGACCATCAATGCGGCTGCTGTTCTACGTAGATACATGCTACTTACCTTTCCAATCCAAAGTCACTGAGCACCGAGAACGACCGGACCCAACACGCCGGACGGCAACGGTTTTAAATCGTTCATGTCTTGCGGAGTAAACCGCTCGCCATATCTGAGATTGAGCAGACGATACGTGGGCAGATCCTGGCCCGCGAGTTCGTTGATTGCTGTGTTGGCGACCTCAATGCGGATCGTGTTTTCCCCGGCATGAACGCACTTCGTCACATCCAAGCTGTAAGGCGGCCGCCAGACTGAGCCGGCTGGATGGCCGTTGATATAGACCAACGCCGCTTCCCGCACTGGTCCTTCAATCCAGGCGCGCATCCCTGGCTTGTTGCCTTGATCCGATTCCAGGGGCACTCCGGAGCCGAAGCTGAGAATCAGGCGTGATTTGAGGAGTGTTTCGGGCACGGAGACAGTTCGCTCGTACGTGGCGACCTCTGAGAAGTAGCGTGTCGCCGGGTCGTCCGCCCACGAGTGAAGCCTGGCCATGTTCGAGGACTCGTGAATAGCGGGAAAGGAGACTTTCCAATCCGAATTCAAATCAATAAGACTGCCTACGCTGGAAGAAGCTAAGGAGAGACTCGGGAGCGGCGGCGCGGCATTGGCATGCTTGGAAAACATAAAAACACGAGATTCGTAGGGCTCGAGATCGAGCGGGATCTTTGTGACGCCTTGCTGAGGTGAACCGGACAAGCTGTAAGACGCACCAGTGAAGGCGTCCCAAACTTCCACTTCGAGCCCCGTAACGCGGGCGGCAACAGTGGTGTGAACCGCGCGATTGCTGGTGTTAGCGGCGAAATAGATGTCGCCCTCCGCGAGTTTGCGATGAATAAAGCCGATCGCCGGAGAGTGATCGGCGGTCGCAAAATCGGGGGTCAGCAGCGAGGCAAGTTGAGTTCCGAGCGAGTGTTCATCCTCAATGAAATGAGCCTTGCCGCCTTCAAATAATGAATGGCTGATTTCAGTTATTTGCGGCGTTTGCGCAGGCCCGTTCATCATGCCGGGAGCAATCGACGGCGTCCGCCGCGTCGCGACCAGGATGCCGCCCGACTGCACGAACCCCTGAAGTTTTTGGTACGTTGCGAGAGGAATGCTGTGCACCGATGGAAGAATCAGAATCTTATGGCCAATGCCGACTTTGGCGATTGCGATGTCATCAATGAAATCGAAGTTATAGCCGGCGTTCAGGATCTGAGGGATAAGGTCTGGACCAAACGCGGCGTCCATCGATCGATCGACTGAATCCTGACCACGCGTGAAGGTAGACCAAACATCATCGGTGGGCAGATAGATGGCAATGTCGTTATCGGGTTGACCCTGACGCATAAGAAAGCTCATGCGCTGCAGGTATTTGGTGATCTCAGGCATCACGATCCACCAGGGATTGTGGTCGTTGAAAACGGCGGACGCGTAGAAGCGCCAACCAGGTTCGCCTGCCGAGGGCGGCGAGTACGGCCAGCCATGGCCGATCAGCTGATTAATTCCTTCAATGAAGTGAAGGTCGGCTTCCGCCTTCATATCCAGCGGCGTTGCGCGGAAAGCCGGGGAGTGAAGCCAGGTCCAGGTCTCAGTTGAAGTGACTGGGCGTCCATACAAGTGGCTGGCCGAAGAAGCCCAACGTGCCGGTGAGAAGCCACGCCAATGCGGACCCGCTTCGCCCTCGGGCAGATCTACAAGAGCGTTGCTCGACAGGATGACGGGAGGAACGCCATAGGTTTGGGAGCGAAACCGGGTGTGATGCTGATGCGCCCATTCACTGATGGGAGTGAGATAGCGCTCATCTGCCAGTTCAGTTAACGTCTGGCCCCAATCATGGCGGATCGCGGCAGTCTTTTCACCGATGTCGCCTACCAGCGCGGGTAGATAAGGGGTGAGATCATACCCGCGACGCTCGCGGAACTGGGTGAGGAGGTCGGGCGTCCAGTCGGAACCAAAATCCTCAAGGCTATCGCTGAACACGGCGTACGGCGGATGGTCTCCAAAGGCCTGCATCAGCGTGTCGCCGACAATCTTCAAATGACTATCGATTGCGGCACGATCGTAGTGGTCGAGCACAAAGCCTTCAGCGCCGACGGCCGCCCGCTTTACCTGCATGCCCGTCCGGCCCGAGATAAAAAACATGACAACATGCGGGCCGGCGAGGCCGGCCGGAATCTGCAAGCGGCCGAATTTCACATCAGAGATCTGCTGCATGCCTTCCGCTATGAAGTCAAGTGTTGGAGTCGGGTGGCGTCTGCGAGACGCAACCGGCGGCGGCTCAGGATGGGGACGGCTTCGAGCTAAGAATGCGGTGATCAAACCTTCGCCGTTGGCGAGATCGGGCAGCGCCACGGAATCGAGGCCGGGCGTGATCTCGACGGATTCAAAGCGCAACGCTCCAGCCGCTTGACTCACAGGAACATGCGGACCGCCGTAAGGCCAGCCGCTGCAGAGCGTCATATCCACCCGGAGTCCTAGTTCACGGGCTTTATCCGATGTGAATCGGACGGCATCAAGGAATTCGGGCGACAGATAGGGCAGGTTCTTGAAGCCGGTTTGCGGATCGTCGAGAGCCAGCGGATAGACGGGCTGAATTTCGACGCCACCAATCCCTCCCGCCTTCATGGTCTGAAGTTCACGCGCTAACTCGGGCTTGGT
>DATBEF010000208.1:0-3975 GCA_036269625.1 Bryobacteraceae bacterium
AATCGGACGCAACGTGCGCTCCAGAGCATGACCCAAGGTCTCAGCCTGATTCGGAGCCGTTCATTTCATGAGTTTGCAACCTGGTTCGATTTATCCACCGGTCGTCGCTCGGTGGCTCATCGCTCTACTCGCGCCTGCCCAAGAGGCGGAAATGATCATAGGAGACTTGCAAGAGGAATTTTCAAAACTCGCATCAACGACGGGTGTTGCTTTCGCTGGTAACCCGGACATTGGCCTCCTAAGCGCACCCCGTGCATTGGCATATACTCGTTAGCAGTTTACAGAGGCAGGGGCCAAGCACCTCATGACGGTCACGACCGAGGACTTAACGTACGAGAAAAGCGAGCTTGAGGCCGTGCTCGCGTCCTGCATCTTCGATCGATCACCCAGCCTCGCACAAATCCTGACTTATGTTTGCCAAAAACATTTTGAAGGATCGGCGGACCAGATCAAGGAATACAACATCGCGGTAGATGCACTTGGCCGGCCCACTGAGTTCGACCAAAAACGTGATGCAATCGTCCGGGTTCAGGTTCATCGACTGCGAGAGCGGTTGGCGTTTTACTACGAGAGCGAAGGAGCCGGGCGCCCTCTCCGGCTTGTCATTCCCCAGGGTCAATACGTCCCGCAGTTCCTCCCGCGCGCTGCCGTGGATGGCGCTGCCGGACACAACGGCGACACGATTTCAGCGGCCGCGGCGCCGGAGCCGGCTGAACTGCCCAATTCCAGCCGCTCGAAGATGCTCCGGAGTTACTCGATCGTGCGGCCGAAATACCGGCCGAACACGCGCCTCACTCTTCCGAGCACGCCGTTGCCGGGCACTCCGCTGAACTCATTTCACCCCCCATTGCGAGAGCAACCGGTGTCCCCCCGACCCTTGAGAACTGCTGCGCAATCGTCTGACACCGTGGCTGTCGCAGCAAAAGCGGGCGGAAGTCGCTGGATCATCCTAACTGCCTCATTAGTTCTGGTGATTGCCGCCACGTGGACGTTTGTCGTTCGCTGGTCCAAAGTATCGGTTTCGCCGCTGCCGGTAGCCAAGACTGCTGTACCTGACTCGATTGCCGCCACGTCTTCGATTCGCATTCTTTGCGGACTCGGAACGGGCACCTTCACGGACGGTTTTGGCCGGGTCTGGCAGCATGACAATTATTTTGAGGGCGGGACGGTCGCCGAGCTGCCGGGCCAGATAATCCTCGGAACTCGCGATCCGCGTCTCTTCCAGAGCCGGCGGCAGGGGCAGTTCCGGTATGATATCCCGGCGGCTCTCGGAGATTACGAAGTCCGGCTTTATTTCGCTGAAACTTTCTTTGGGGAGACAAACACGGCCGGCTATGGTGGAGAAGCGAGCCGCGCATTTTCCATCGAAATCAACGGCAAGACGGTCAAGAACCGCCTCGATGTGGTGGGAGAAGCCGGGGCGAGCACAGCAGATGTTAAAGTCTATCGCGACGTTAGTCCGGCAAATGACGGACGCATCCATATTTCATTTGGTTCGATCGTTGGCGTACCTTTTCTAAACGCGATCGAGATCACACCCGGAACTCCAGGCCAATTGCGGCCGATCCGCATGGTGGAGCAGCCGCGCGGTTACACCGACACGCAGGGGCGGTATTGGGAACCGGACCGTTATGCGTCCGGCGGTGTGATGATTGCTCGAACTAAACCTCCCCAGAGCGCGGCGGATCCGGGCCTGTGGGCCGGCGAGCGGTTTTGGGAACTTGACTTATAGGATTCCCGCGCCGCGGGGTAGCTACACAGTCAACCTATATATGGCTGAGCGCTGGCTCGGACCCGGCTTGCCGGGCGGCGGCGGCGCAGGAAGCCGGTTTTTCGATATTCTGTGTAACGGGATCGCTCTGGACCGCGACTTCGATCTGTTCAAGCGCGCAGGGCCGAACCGCGCGTTCGTGTACACAATACATGGTGTGAAGACGAACCATCAGGACGAAGTCGTTATTTCGCTGGTCCCTTCGAAGAACTTTCCATTGGTGAATGCTATTGAAGTGCTGGATGAATCCCGGCCACGGACAGCATTCAGGAATGGAGCGGATTCAGCCAACAATCGCAGGAGATCTTCCAGGGCTGCCCGGTGCTGAAGGAGGGATATGCCTGGGTGAATGAGAAGCCAGGATGGGGCATCGAAGTCGATGAGAAGGTTGCGGCGAAATTTCCCTTCGGCGCTGAAACCGGCGAACGGAAGCGGTTAAATGGCGGATGGGGCGCACTGCGTTTAAATGACGGATCAGTCATCAAGCAATGAAGGTTCTCTATCAATCCCGGCCCCTGTGTTTATTGGGTTCCGCGATTAGCTTTCGGCCTTGAAAAAAGCCCGGTGAGCATAATTTTGAAGCTGAGCGCTGACCGCTGAAAGCTATCTCAAGAACCTAATGCAGCGTGTAGAAGTGGTAATGCATAGCCCAGTGGAATTCATGGCCAGGCTCGACTTAAATGTGAATGAATGGCTCCGGTGCGGCAACGCTTTCAAGGCTCCAATAGGCGAAGTGTTCCAAAGGCTGATCTCCGGTAATTCGGACACCGGCTCCCGTGGCCCGGTTCTCCACGGTGATGTCGTAATCTTTGGCTGAATCGCCAAAACCCGTGATCCCAGTCGCCGCACGCTGGTTCCCCGATAAAGTTTTGATGTAGCGAATTTCGTGCCCGCTCGCTTCTGCCAAACCCGCCATCGCTCGAGCGGCCTTAATATCGAAAGGAAACAATATATGCAGAGGCGGACCCGGCGGCTGATGGTCGATGACAAGGAAGTTATGGTCATAAACGCTGCTTTCGAGTGTCTTCGATCCCGTATTTTTCAGCGTGTGCCCGAGGATCATGTCGGGTGCGCCGGCAACCAGGCGAACCGTCTTAGTATATTCATAGGCGTACCCATTGCTCGCTGCGATCGTTTGCGTAAATTCCACCCGATCCGAGGACTTGCGGACCGTCCGTTTCCCCGGGTCTACAATTTCATATGGGAAGTAGTGATCGTACTTTCCGTCCTTTCCGTCAAGCGGGGCCGGTGAATTCTTCGACGGGACCTACGTTGGCGCTAGCCTTTCCGGCAGCGTAGCCGTTATCTTTAGCATCCCAGGCAACGTCGCGCACGGCGGGATGGTACCACAAACCACCGGCCAAAGTAGGTGTGTCCGTTGTACTCAAGGTTCGCGATGCTGCCCGCCAATCAAAGCGGGTGCCGCGGTAGAAGCCCTTTTCAGTATCGGGCAGCCAAAGCGTGCCCGAACTTGCCCGTTCGAGATCTCCGCAAAGGGCGCCGACGGATTGGGGGTATGCTGGCACCAGTCGGGTGCCGCGATGCACAACGTCAGAAGTCCGATTAAGGATAGCCTTACTCCCATCATTAGAAGCCGTACCTGCCGGATAGTCGGGTAGAGATTCGAACCCGCAGTGTATGGGGCTATGGAAGCCGGCGTCAAGCAAAAATTCCTGCAAGCTACATTTAACGTGCATCGCAAAATGTAAAATCGCGGAAAGACACACGGTATCTGCGATCCCCCCGGAAGTAGGCAGGTTGCACGTTTTCACGCACTTAGAGATTGGCAAGGAAATGGCGTAACGCGTTGCACGAGCGGTTAACCCCGATCGACCAGTTGACGTCGTTTACACGAGCCGAGCGCAGTCAACGCAATATCATAATGGGGCAATGGAATTACGCCAGATTCGCTACTTCCTGGCGGTTGCGGACGAACTTCATTTCACGCGGGCATCTGAGCGACTGCACGTTGCGCAACCCTCGCTCAGCCTTCAAATACGGCGGCTTGAGGATGAGTTGGGCGTGAAGCTGTTCGAACGCTTTAAACATCGAGTCCAACTAGCAGCGATTATGGGCGGCAGCGTTGCGCTGTTATTAGAGCCGTACGTGAAAAGCTTGCTTTACGAAATAAGAGCGTCCGATATGGAAGTGCTCACTCTTCCAGCGCTGACGATCGCCTTCGCTACTCTGCTGGCGGCAGTGCC
>DATBEF010000001.1:0-6892 GCA_036269625.1 Bryobacteraceae bacterium
ATCTCCGCCTAGCGAGGGATCGAAAATTCCGACCTGGGCTACGCGTTCCACCCCGATCATTAACAATGTGATGGCCAATACCGGCGTATTGAGAACAAGGACCACGCTGTTCGCATACATCGACCAGACGAAGATAGGCAGACGGAACCAAGTCAGCCCAGGAGCGCGCATGCGATGAATAGTTGCGATGAAGTTGAGGGCGGTCATAATTGTCGAGAAGCCGGCAATAAATATTCCGACCGCGGCCGCAACCACGTAGGTCGTTGAGTAACTGGTGCTGAAGGGCGTATAAAACGTCCAGCCGGTGTCAACGCCGCCCCGAAGCAAAGCGAAAACAGTAACAGTACCGCCCAACATGAAAACGTACCAACTTAGTAAGTTAAGTTTTGGAAAGGCCAAATCTTTGGCGCCAACCATCATCGGAATCAAGAAATTTCCCAATGTGTTCGGAATGGACGGTATCAGGAAGAACCAAACCATGATGATCCCGTGCATGGTGAACAGCTTGTTGTACGTCTCGGCGCTGACCAGCCAATTACGAGGCGAAAGCAGTTCCAGCCGCATCATCAGCGCGAAGAATCCACCCAGAAAGAAAAAGGCGGTTATAGAAAACGTATAAAGAATGGCGATACGCTTATGGTCCGTGGTCAGCAGCCAGGAAAGGATTCCTTGCTCTTGGTTCAGGTAGTTCTTTTCGATTCGTGCGGCAACTGCTTGGATCATGTCAGCGCTTCTCCACTTGGGAACCGGCGTTTGATGTGGCGCCCGGTCCGCCAATTCCTTTATGCGTTCCGTATTCCGTGGGAGCGGTACCAGAGCTGGAGGGCTCCTGCGTACCGGGTTGCGGCCCCAGGGCTTTGATGTAGGAGATCAGGGCGAGTATTTGTTCCTCCGACACGACGCCCGTGAAGTTCGGCATCACGCCTGACGAAAATCCCCAGGGAACCTGGGCATCGGGGTCGTGCAACTTCTCGCGGATATAGGAATCGTCGGCGGTGATCGTCTTTCCCGTCGTAAGCAGGACCGGCCGCATGTATAGGTTGCGCAGATCGGGACAGCGGCCCTGGTTATTGAAATGGTGACAGTTTGCGCAGCCAAATTGGTGAAAGTATTTCTCGCCGGTTGAGGCGAGCGATCCTTCCGGCGCGCCTTGTGTCAGCCAGATCTGATAATCCGCCGGAGTCATCGCGTATACCCACCCGATCATGCCCGAATGCTTCGTTCCGCAATATTGGGAGCAGAACAAGTGATATTTGCCGGGCTTCGTCGCTTCGAACCAGGTCGTGGTGTAACGGCCCGGCAATACGTCCATCTTGGTCCTGAATGCGGGCACAAAGAAGTCATGGATTACATCCTCGGAGGTCATGATCAGCTTCACCGGCCTGCCCACCGGGATGTGTAGTTCGTCGATTTCACGCTGGCCCTCCGGATGTTGTATCTTCCACATCCATTGCTTCCCGACCACGTACATGCTGATCGCGTTAGCGGGCGGCCTCTCGATCTCGAAATACAATTTCGCGCCCCACACGAAAAAGGCGATAAATAGAACGAACGGCACCACCGTCCACGTGACCTCTACCGGAATGTTGTAACGTTTCTGGCTTCCAAGCTCGTTCTCATCTTTGCGGTGATAACGGATGGCGGAGTAGATTAGAAACACCGCAATACCGACCGACACCGCGGTGCAGAGGCAAAGCAGCACTATAAACAGCAGATCTATTTGTCCTGCCACAGAGGACGCCGATTGAGGCCACAATCGGAAATTCGTGATCATACGCGCGTGACTTCCTTCATTGCGTGCCGATGTTTTCGGAGGTCATGCCGCCAGAGGAAAAACATTCCGGCAGCCATTAAGACCAGAATGAGAATCGCGCCGATCTTCAAGGTGTTGAGGACAACAGCGCCATACTTTCCCGTCTTCGGATCGTAGTGATAGCAGTACAGCAGTATCTGGTCCACTGCCGAGCCGATCCGATTGTGAGATGCCTCTACCAGTGACAGTTTCAGATCCTTCGGCTCATATTCCACGCCGTACAGGTAACGCGCGACGCGACCTTCGGGAGTGATGACCATGACTCCGCTGGCATGCACAAATATCTTGTTCACGGGATCCCAGCGATAGTGAAACCCGATGGATTGCATCACCGCGGTGATGGCGGCTTGGTTGCCCACCAGAAAATGCCAGCCCTTAGTGCCGGCTCTGCTCGAATAGCTGTGGGAATAATGATTGCGTTTCAGCGCCGCTTCGGCCGGCGTGTCGGCCGGATCGAAACTGATGGCAACCACCTCGAAATCGCGGCCGGGCTTCAGCGATAAGGGTCTCAGCCCCGCCACCACGCCGCTCAATATCTGGCTGCATAGCATCGGGCAGCGATAGTAAACCGGCGCCAGCACCACTGGCTTGTTGCCGAAGAACGTTCGCAAGGGAACCGAAGCGCCGCTCTCATCCCGGAATACTGTGTCAAGGGGAATCTGCGCATTCAATCTTTGCTCAATGCCGATACCGTTCAAGTTGGGGGGCACATATGGGCTGCTTGCCGCTTGCAACCCGGAGGCCAGCACCAGCGCGAATGGAACGCACGCCATCGATTTCTTCGCATTTACGAAAAACTTCATCGCGGCTCCGGCGCCACCTTTCCCTCAAAACCCGTTTCACGCGCCCCCGCCTCCGGCTGCGATAGCACCAGCTTCGGCGGCTGTTTTTGAGACGGAATTCCGCGTGAAGCCAGAATATCCATGGCGCGTTCGATCGGGATCGCAACCGTCCCCCTTGCTTTGTCGACCCAGAAGTAATGATTCAGCTCCCAGTCTTCGCGCGCGCGCATCGCCTTCAAATCCTTGTGCGGCGATGCTTGCAGCCTCGGCTCGGGCGGCACCGGATTTCCGTGCGCCTCAATCGGCAGCGGGGGCGGGCTGTTTACCGCGCGTTCATGAGCCAGGTAAGCAAACATAAAATAGAGTAGGCCGCTGACGACCCAAATCCCGATCAGCAACGAAACACCGGTGATGAACGTGTGGCGTACATCGATGTCGGATTTCTCGAAGTCAACGTCCTCGTTCCGCGGCTCTCGTTCCTGGGACGTGTTCTCATTCGCCATGCTGCAAAGCCCTTTCGAGATTCGGCGCCTGCAACGGGAGCAAGGGACGCTGCTTGAGCTGCCAGACGAATACGGCTATCCAGAAACACCCGATAGAGGCCGGCACCACGAAATTCATCCACGTCAACCGGAAACCGCCGTGGTAATACGTCGGCATGACGATCCACATCAGATCCACCCACCGCATGAAGATGATGAGGCCCACCACGCAGCACAGCGCTATCACATTTCGCTTCAACGGCCGCGAAAGCAACATCAAAAACGGCACGATGAACTCCAGCACGATGAGCATCACGCCGAGCCAGCCCCAGGATGTCGCAAATCTGTGCAGGTACCACGGAATTTCATCTGTCAAATTTCCCGACCAGACGATGACCAATTGCGAAAACTCAAAATAGGCCCACAACATCACGAACACCAGTAGCAATTTGCCCAAATCGTGCAGGTGCGCTGGTTTGAATCTGCTGGCCAGCGGCTCTCTTCGCGAAAGCAGCGCCATTACGATGATCACGAATGCGAACGACGCCAGGCCTTCCCGAGCCACAAACAGGAATCCCCAAATGGTCGAAAACCAATTGTTCTCCAGGGATTCCGCCCAATCGATAGTGGCAAAAGTGATGGTGAACACATAGATGAGCAGTCCCGGAGCGCTCAGTCTGGCAAGCCGTTTTTCCAATCCGCCTCTCTCGTCCTGCTCGAGGGACCACTTGTTCAGGAAATACATGATTATTCCCCAAACCACGAAGTAAAGAATAGCCCGGCCAATGAACATCGACGGATTCATGTAGACGTGACGATGCCGCAGGACATATTCATTCTTGACTAGATCCGAGTGCGCCCAATCGTAAAGCCACGGCATTCCAACCGCGACGGGAATGAACAGAAGGGCGCACAAGGGCAGAGTCCGGCTGGCGGATTCGAGCGTGCGGCGCGTCATGATTCCCCAGGCGCCCGCAGTCAAATACTGGAGCATCACTATGCCCATCGACCCGAGCGTCAAGCCAAGCCAGAACAGGTATCCCATCAAATACGAATGGAAAAAATCGCCGGGGCTGTAAATACCGCCGACAATGCCGGCGACGCCCAGAACAATGCCGGCGCCAAGCGCGGGGGTGAACACCCGATGGAGGTCCCGCTCCAGTTCGGGTGACACATCGAAGGCGGTGGTCGTCGTCATCTTGCGGCTCCCGGCTGCGGTTGATTTTCTCCGCTTAATGGACCTCGCTGGTCCGGGGGCACGTCGTTCAGGCTGGCGTCCCGACTGAGCTGTAAAGCTCTCACATAGGCGACAATTGCCCAGCGGTCGTTCACCGGAACCTGGTCTCCGTAATCGCCCATCGCGCCGTAGCCGTTCTTGATCACCTGGTACAGGTAGCCGGGCGGTACTTCCCGCAATCGATCGGTGTGCAAATCCGCCGGGATTTTTACGCCGCGCTGAGCCACCATTCCGTTGCCATCTCCGGTGCGTCCGTGGCACGGGCTGCAGTAGATGTCGAAACGCTCTTGCCCGCGATGCAGCAGCTTCGAATCTACTTTGAGCGGAATGGTATCCAGAAATGTGCCGTTCGCCTCGCCGGTGTGAAAAGAGTCCGCGTCGTTGAGTTCGTCTCTCGCGATGGTTCCAGCGGGAATCGGCCGGGCGTCCCTCCCGTCGGCGAAAAAGCGGTTAGCGCCGAGGGGTTTGTACTTGGGCTGGTCTTGCATATCCTGCCTGCAGGAGACCGTCAGCAAAAGCAACGGGGCGAGCATCGCGATGGAGCTAACTGTCCTCAACTTCCCAAACTCCTATCGGATTGAGATCACGGAGAAAGCTGGCCGTCAGCTCGGAGTCGTACAGCGGGTCGCGCTTCTCGATGCACAAGAAGAAGCGGCTGCTGGTTGCCTGGCTGAACTGAGGCAAATTGAACAACGGGAAATGTGGCCGCGGGAAACCGCATAACGCCAGCATGCCGAAAAACGCGAATGTCCCGGCGCCCAGCACGGTTAGCTCGAACAAAATGGGAATGAACATCGGCCAGCTATACAGCGGGCGCCCACCTACATTGATCGGATAATCAATGGCGGCGATGTAATACTCCATGGTCCAGGCCGTTGCGGCTCCTATTAATCCGCCAAGCAAAACAATGGGAGCAACGAGATTCCGGCCAGGAATAACCTCTTCCAAATCTTCAATTGCATACGGCGTATATGCTTCAAGCCTTCGATAGCCTTTCCTTTTTGTTTCGTGCGCCGCTTCCAGCAGCGCGGTGGGGTCGTCGAACTCGGCCACCATACCGTAAATCTCGGCGTCGTTCACTTCTCGGTTCCTCCCCCGGGCTTCGAGAACGGCAATAATTCACGCACCTCGTGCATCGGGATCATCGGGAAGAAGCGCACGAACAGCATGAACAGGACGATGAACATGCCTACCGAGCCCCAAAATGTTGCGTTATCCCAGAACGTCGCAACAAAGTTCGACCAGGAAGAAGGCAGAAAATCGCTGTCGAGAGCCGTGACAATGATCATGAAGCGTTCCACCCACATCCCAACCAGCACCACCATCGAAACGGCAAACAGCGGGATGGGCCGAGTGCGGACTTTATAAAACCACAACGCCTGGGGAATGATCACATTCAGCAGAATGACCAGCCAATAACTCCACGCATGTGGTCCGACGGCGCGATTGTGAACCGTGTACATCTCAAAATCATTGCCGCCGTACCATGCCGTGAAGGGTTCAATCAAGTAGGTGTAGGCCAGAAAGAGCCCGGTCGCCAGCATCAGCTTTCCGCAGTTGTTCAAATGCCGCACCGTGATCAGATTGTGCAGTCCATAGACCTTGCGGAGCGGAATACCAAGGACCAGCACCATCGCAAACCCGGAATAAATCGCTCCCGCGACGAAGTAAGGCGGAAAAATCGTCGAGTGCCAACCGGGAAGAATAGCGATCGTGAAGTCGAAGCTGACTACTGTATGAACGGAGAGCACAAGCGGCGTGGCGATGCCGGCAAGCAGCAGGGATGCCGTCTTGTGCAGCTTCCAATGGTGCGAAGATCCCCGCCAGCCGAAAGCGAGCACGCCATAAAAACCCTTCTTAAACCCCGTCAGCGCTCGGTCCCGCAAAGTACCAAGATCGGGAATCATCCCGATGTACCAAAATAAGACCGAGATCGTAAAGTAAGTCGAGACCGCGAAAACATCCCAAACTAACGGGCTGCGGAAGTTGGGCTGCGCGGTCATGGTGTTTGGGTATGGAAGGATCCAGTAAAAGATCCAAGCCCGGCCCAGATGGAACAGGGGAAACATCCCAGCGCACATGACGGCGAAGATGGTCATCGCTTCCGCGAACCGGTTGATGGAATTGCGCCAGCCCTGATTCATTAGCAACAAAAATGCGGAAATCAGCGTGCCTGCGTGGCCGATTCCGATCCACCAGACGAAATTCGTGATGGCGAATCCCCAGCCGACCGGAATTTCTACCCCCCAAATGCCGATGCCTTTGGCGAGCAGATATGTGACGGCGATTCCGAACACGACAAACAGGAACAAGCCGAATCCGAAAACGCACCACCAGAACAGCGGGGTTTTCCTGGTGAGCACGATAGAGCTAATCTGCTCACTGACCGTCTCGAAGGTCGTGCTCGGCGCCACGACAGCCAGCGGGTTATTGGGGTCCAGCGGCCGGGCCGTGTGACGTTGGCGTTCTTCAAGCGCGATCAGCTCAGGCACCTTGAAACTCCGGATTCTGATTGCGAAGTTCAGCCAGATAGGTAGTCCGCGGGCGTGTGTTCAGCTCCGCATACATGGCGTAGTTC
>DATBEF010000021.1:0-9063 GCA_036269625.1 Bryobacteraceae bacterium
CGTCACAAGCCTGATGTCCTCTGTTTGCAGGAAACCAAAGTTCAGGACTCCGATTTTCCGGCCGCCGCCATTGAGCTTGCAGGCTATCACGCTTCCTTCCGAGGAATGAAGTCCTATAACGGCGTCGCGACCCTCACACGAGAGAAACCTGAGAAGGTGGTGTACGGCTTGCGAGACGAACCGGATAGCGAGGATGTCCGCATTCTGCAGACAGTCGTGAGGGGTATACCCATCATCAACACTTATGTTCCCCAGGGGCAGTCGATCACATCGGAGAAGTACGTTGCTAAGCTGCTCTGGTTCAAATATCTGAAGCGCTACATTGAAACTCGTCTTGATCCCGTTCAGCCTGCGCTCTGGTTAGGCGATATCAACGTCGCGCCCGAGCCAATCGATGTTTACCATCCTGAGCGCCGCGTGAACGACGTGGATTTTCACATTGACGCTCGCAATAGCTTTAAAGAACTTTGCGCTTGGGGCTTCATCGACTTGTTTCGAATGGTTCATCCAGCGCGCGTGCAATATACGTATTGGGACTACTACCGGAGGGCGTTCGAGAATAATTGGGGATGGCGCATCGACCACATTCTCGCGACGGCGCCCCTTGCGAAGCGGTGCAGGAGCATTGATGTCGATCTCGAGCCGCGAAAGATCTCCGGCGCCTCCGATCACACGGTTCTTTGGGCAGAGTTCGAAGACGATTAGCGGATTGGGGACTCGGTAGTAAATTCGTCAACTCGCGGTTTGCTCAACGCCTTCGCCGCCAAGCAAGCGCCGGTTGAGCGTTCCGCCGGTAAACAGCATTTCTTCGAGTGCCGCGTCCACGGCCGGTTGCGAGAGGGCATTGGCCCCCGATATCTCAATCTGAAATTGAGCACAGCGGCGCATCAGCTCTTTGATGAATGCTGCGCTAACGCCCTTCGTGCGGCTGATAATCAGGCGCATGAGTTCCCCGGAAATCTCCAACCCGCCCGCGTACAACTTGGCGAGCTTCGCGCGGCCCTCCTCGTCGGGTAATGGAAACTCAATTGCTTGATCGATGCGGCCAGGGCGCGAGGCCAGCGCCGGCTCAATCTCCGCGGGACGATTTGTTGTCAGGATAAACAGAACTTCAGCGTCCTCGCGAAGGCCGTCCATCTCGTTCAGCAGTTGATTCAGGAGTATCTCGCCTCCACCGCCGTGCATATGTGTGCGCTCGCGCCCAATCAAATCCACATCCTCTATGACGATCAAGGATGGCTGCAAAAAACGCACCAGGCGGAAGTACTCGCCGAGTAACATGACCTGCTCAGCAGTTACCAACAAGGTTGTGTGGCCTGGTAACTGGGTGGCCAAATAGCGAATGGTATGGGTTTTCCCAGTTCCAGGCGGTCCGTAAAAGAGCAAGCCCTTGCGCGTCTGGAACTGGAGCTTCCTGAGTTGTTCCCGCGCCTTCACGAATCCGGCCACATTGCGATCGAGCATCGCCAGAGTTTGGCGCGGCAGGATCACATCTTCGCGATTGACTTTACCCAGCCGGTGTACCTTAACCATGCTGCCGCCACCCATCGGATCGATATGCCCCTCGAGCGATATGATGCGGCCGCGGTAGGTGCGTCCCTTGCTCACCAGCAGTTCGAGATCGCGGAAAAATTCTTGCGAAAACTCGGCCCCGCGTTGGCCAGAAGGGACGGCAATCTCAACTTGGACGCCGCTAATCAGCCCAAAGCGCCCGCCAGGAGCCATAATGATTGCGAACGGTAGACCCTTGTCACGCGACAACACAGACCGTTTTTCAGACAGCGCACCGGAAGCGCTTCGCCGGTATCGATCTCGTCATGCTGAATCGGTCCCGCATCAATCCCAAAATGCGCACCGCCGCCGAGAGTCTGCGCCAGCGAGGGAAGTTCATGGGATTCGGCGACAGGATTCCGAGCAGGGTTGGGGCGGGGCGCTCTTGCAGCAATTCCAGAAGCGCCGACTGGATGTCAACCCTTTGCCGCAATCGGAAACTGGCGTCCTGCCGTTGCGATCTCGCCCGCCGGCACGCCGAAGTGCTTCAATAGCGTCTTGCGTAGTCGCGACTCTCCGAAACCATGGTTACCGAAGGAAAGCGCAAATCCCATTCAGTTTTCAATGATAGTCCCCACAACCCGCCGGCCTCATTTAGACCGCCTTTCAAATTAATTGGAATTGATTTTCTTTCAGTTCTTCGTGCTATTCTGCGGAGCGTAGCCAATTTTCTTGAACCTGGTCTGCTCTTTTGGCTTACCAGATTGAATGAATATCTCGCGCCGGATCGCGCCCGTTGTTTTTCTGGCCGCGTTTGCAGGCTGTCACTCTCCGCCAAATGAGCCGCACCAGAAGGCCATTACGGTTTTGCTGTGGGCGGCTGGGGACGCGTATCGTCTAGACCAGCAAATCAGTGAGGAATTCACTCGCCAGACCGGCATACAGGTCCGGCTGGTACCGGGCTCCGAATCAGCCTCTCAGCGGCTCCAGCAAGAGCTGAGTCTTTTTCGGAGCGGATCAGGCGCCGTTGATGTTTTTCAAATCGACACCATCTGGACCGGAATCCTTGCCAATTACCTTGTAGATCTGAGAAGCGCTCTGAAGGATGAATTGCCGGATGAGCAGCCTGTGGCGATCGCGAATGCAACGATTGCCGGCCGGCTGGTCGCGGCTCCATTTCTTATCGAATACGGCATGCTCTATTACCGAACCGATCTTTTGAGAAAGTATGGCTTTTCTCATCCGCCGCACACGTGGGACGAACTGGAGATGCAATCATCGCGCATCCAGAAGGGCGAGCGCCGGGAAGGCCAATCCCAATTCTGGGGCTATGTCTGGCAGGGGGCTGACTACGAGGGGCTTACCTGCAACGCTCTGGAATGGCAAATGTCAGAAGGCGGCGGAAATATGCTGGAACCGAACCACACTGTCGACGTCGACAATCCTGCCGCTATTCGGGCTTTTGCACGAGCCGAAAAATGGGTGGGGAGCATCTCGCCTCCGGGCGTCGTAGCATATCTCGAAGAAGACGCTCGAAATGTATGGCAGAGCGGCCGGGCTGCGTTCATGCGTAACTGGAGCTACGTTTACCGGCTCGCGTTAAAGTCTCCCGAAGTTAGGGGCCGGTTTTCCGTGGCGCCGATGCCGGCGGGTGTCGATCCTCATTCAAGCGCACTTGGCGGATGGTATCTCGGCGTCTCGAACCGTACGTCGCACCTCCCCGAAGCTATCGCATTTGTCAAATACATGACTGGCAAGGAAGTGCAAAAGAAGAGGGCGATCGGCGGTGCATTCCTGCCGACGTTCAGGTCGCTTTATCGGGATCCCGCCGTTTTGGCCGCCAATCCTTTCTTCGCTTCCGTGTCCGGTTTGCCGAACCGTGCCGTCCAGCGCCCTGCCGCCTTGGCAGGAGCGGAGTACGATCACGTATCCAGGGCTTACGCTCACGGTGTTCACCTGATCCTCACAGGAAACGCCGCCGCCTCCCCAGAAACTGGGGCGATTCAGGCAGAAATCGCACGCCTGACAGGTCTCGCAAGTAACCGGCCGCTTGTTCCCGCCGATACGAACAAGGAGCACCGATGAGTCTTGCGCGACGGCTCTCGTTTGCCTTCGGCAGTGTCACCTGCGTCATTGCGATTGGCGCTGGTATAACCAGTTGGCAGTTCCTGAGCATTTTGCACCAAGCAAGATTGCTGGCCGCAGTCGATGCGAAGTTGCTCGCTGTTTACCGCGTCCGCGCCGATGTCGGAGCGATTCGGCGCAGGCTGGCCGATTCAGCGAAACGTCACGATCCCGTTGCATTCGCGAATCTTGCGAACCGCCTGAAGCGGGAGTCGTTCACCGATATTCGCGATGCTGTGACTGATTTCCAGGAGACCGGAACACCAGTGCCCAGCACGCTGGTGGCTCTCAGCGACGTCACCGCGGACCAATTCGATGCCATGCACCGCCTGGTAGAGGTGGGAGACTGGACGGCAATTTCGCTTCGACTTGACAATCAGGTTGACGGGATACTCGATAGCGTCCGCGAGATGGTGGATTACGTCAGCTCCGACGTGAGTGAACAACGCTCGCGCTCTATCAGTGAAATCGAAGCCGGCCAGTTGCGAGCCCAGATAATTTTGGCGCTCACGGGTCTCACCGCGCTCGCGATTTCGTTAATTCTGGGCATCCATACTACCCGCAGTATTGTCGGACCATTGTCCCGTTTGAGAGCCGCGGCCCACCAATTGGCGGAAGGCGATTTTCATATTGTACCCGCAGTTGAATCAAACAACGAACTAGGAGAGGTAAGTCGTGCGTTTGTGGTCGCTGCCGCCAAGTTACAGGACTACTATCTCGCGCTCAAGCGCTCTAATCAAGACCTGGAGCGATTCGCATATGTGGCAAGTCACGATTTACGAGAACCGCTTCGAACTATTACTGCATTCTCCCAACTGCTAAAGCATCAATGCGGAGAAGCGATCCCTCCCAAAGGACACGAATACTTGGCCTTTGTAACAGAAGCCGCGGCGCGAATGCGCCAGCTTGTCACGGGAATTCTGGAATACTCACGTCTGACAAGCTCGGCCGAGCCGATCGTAAGGTCTGTTGATACGCAGCAAATACTCAAGTCCGCCCTGCAGAATCTCAATGCCGCAATTGAACAGGACCATGCGGTCGTGACCTATGACCAACTGCCGAGCGTAGCAGGCAACCCCTTGCAGCTGACCCAGCTCTTTCAGAACCTGATTGCAAATGCGATTAAGTATCGGCGGGACGGCATAGAACCACACATCCATATCGCAGCTCGCGCGCAGGGGACGATGTGGGAATTTTGTATTGAGGACAACGGAATCGGAATCGATCCGAAATATCATGCCCAGGTATTTGGGATGTTTAAGCAGCTTAATCACGGCGAGCAAGAAGGCGTTGGCGTAGGTCTTGCCGTTTCCAAACGTATCGTCGAGCAACACGGAGGCGAGATCTTCGTTATGTCGAACGTTGGCGAAGGTTGCCGTTTTTACTTTACGTTGAGGGCCGCGCATCCGGCGCCCATGCCGCCAGAGCTGGTTGAGCCGTCCATTGAAGTAGATCAGTTACAGTAAGCATCGTGCCGTCTGCAGCTGCTCAGTGTTCAGCGACAAACGTCACAAGCAATCGCAATCCGGTCCAGGTCAGGTGCGTAGCCAGCGGGATTGTCAAATTCGATGGTATTGTTTCCAGCGTGCAGCTGGACCGGAATCAAAGTGCTGGCTGGCGCATCAAAGGCGCTCCCATTCAACGGCAGCTCGACGGCAGTGCCGCCGTTGATACTCACGGAGAAGGAACGTGGACCGCTGGTCATGTAATCAATTTCCATTTGATATGTCCCAGTTTCCGGAACGGCGATGTTGCCGAAGGTTACTGTTCCACTGCCGCCTCCTATGTTACCGGCTTTCGATGCACCGGAACAAAGCTCGCAGTAAACCGCGCTCGCGGAGCCTCCGAGCGCTGCATTTTCAGCCTCGTAGGTGGTTGAGGTTGGAGCAGGCGCAAACCCGTCTCCGCTGACGACTATGCGGTCCAGATCAGGTGGATAACTGGTCGGGTTGCCAAATTGAATAGTGTTTAAACCAGCGTGAAGTGCTACGGGCACGGTTGTACTGGCGGGCAAGTTAAAGCTCCCGCCGCCGACGTTGAGCGTTATGAAAGGGCCGCCGTTCACAGCGAAAAGCAACGCCCGCGGCCCACTGGTCAAATAATCGACTTGCATTTCATAAATGCCCGCTCTTGGTGCGTGAATGTTATTGAACGTGACATTATTGTTGGCGCCGAGGCCGAGATAACCAACCTTCGCACCGCCCGAGCAGTCCGGGCAAGCGGAAACGGCCGCTGTTCCGCTCAGCGTAGCTGCCTCTGCTTCGTAGCTCTGCGAAGGCGGCGGCGAAACATGACCTTCGGCCGTAATCCGTAACAGGCGCGTTCCATGGCCGGGAACCACCGTGCTGAAACTTTGGTCAGAGCGCCCCAGATCGACGCGATTCCACAAATCTTGAATTCGCAGAGCAGTGGCAAAGCCGAGGATATGCCAAGGAACGGTAACTGGCGAGGCGAACGCGTTCATGTTGAAGAGAGCCAGGTAATACTTTCCATCCCGGAGAGCCGTTGCCCAGATTGGAGTAAAGCCGCCAAGGATCTGTTTTGCCGGATGTCCGGACCGATCGACCTCTATTACGTCGTCGTTGGAAAAGAGCTGCTTACCGAAATCATCCAGGGTGGTCAAGTCAGCGCCGAGATACATTGGAGCGTTGGCCATGGCCCATAATGTTACTGCAGATTGCTGTTCCGGCTCGCTTAGGCCTCCAATAGATCCGGCGCCGACATCGAGTGAATCCAGATCATTCCAACCCACAGTGGAGCCAGCCGCGTTTTCCCATCCCACGAGGTCGTAAAAGCGCAGCGCAACCCTCGGCCAATCCGTAAGGGTAGAACAACCACCTTCGCACTCTATATCGTCTTCAATCCTGCGTGCGTTTGCGAACTGCTGCCAGGTGCTGAGATAGTCTTCGTCCAAAGCCCATGAAATGGTCAGCCAGATAGGCCGCCCGCTTTGCGCGATTGCCTTAGACCAAGCCTCCACGTCAGCGCGATTATCTATGGTCGGGTTGTCAACGTCGGACCCGGGCGTCACACCGTCGAGCTTAATGAAATCGATTCCCCACGAGGCAAACAGGTTAACCACCGAATTTACATATTCCTGAGCTCCCGGTTTGCTGAAGTCGATTTTATTGTGATACGGCGGATTCTGGCCTACGCTAAAAGCATTGCCGGGTACGTGCGGCACGACAAGGATGTCCTGGATGTGATAAGGCGTCCCCAATATTGGATAATTTGCGTCTACCGCCGGCTGTTCAACTCCGGGAATCCAGTAAATTCCAGCTTTCTGACCATTGGCGTGGATGTGTTCGATCAATGTGCTGATACTTGGAAACGTAGTCGGATTGGGGATAGGGCGGCCATAATTGTCAAAAGCGCCCATCCAGCCCGAATCCATGTTGATGTAGGTGAATCCGTGAGATTCTAGCCCCGAAGCCAGCAGCGCATCTGATTGAGCTGTGATGTTTTTCTGGGTAAGAAAATTGTGGGATAGCGTCTGTTGGCTGAAACTGCTCCAGCCCAGATATGGCATCTCACCGATTCCGTTTACCTGCGCAAAGCTGCATGGAGCTGTTCCGAAGAGCCCGCTAGCCAAACAAAACACAAAAACAACTGAGCGATGGTTGCGCGACCGAATCTGACCAATTTCAATTTTTCTGTAATGTATGAATGAAAACGTTGCTGCTCTCATGCGGATCACCTCATGAATACTTGAACCTTTCATCCTGCCAAGGGCATGGCTCCTGGTGATTGCCCGTTCGAAATGCGAGACTATCACAAGTAAATCGTCCCCGTTGCTCACGCCGGCATGCTGTCGCGGCCCAATAGAAAGTTCCGCTTTGAGCCAAGTAGAAAGTTCCTCTTGACAACCGAAAGGTTGAAGGATGGAACGAATCGCGATGAGCCAATCGGAACGGGACAACCTGCACTGGCTGAAGCGGGTGGGGGCAGGCAGCATGACCCAGCGCGAGGCCGCTGAGAAGATGGGAGTGACGGCCCGGTGGGTGCGCAAGCTCGTTAAGCGGATGAAGCAGCAAGGAGATGCGGTGGTGGTCCACGGCCTGCGCGGGCGCACTTCCAATCGAAAGCTTTCTGACAAGACTCAGCGGCAGGGGTTGGCAATCCTGAAGAAGCCGGATTGGCACGACTTCGGACCGACCTTCGCCGCGGAACAGTTGTCCAAACGGCATCAGATCCACGTCGGGAAGGAGACTTTGCGCCGGTGGATGATTGACGCGGGACTGTGGAAGAGCAAGGCGCAGACGATCGAGGACGTACATGTTTGGAGGCCGCGCCGAACGGGTTTCGGCGAACTGGTGCAGTGGGACACGTCCGATCATGACTGGCTCGAAGGCCGGGGTCCGGTGCGCTATCTGGTGCGCATGATCGATGATGCGACCAGTTGGAGTTGGGGACGCTTTGTGGAGAGCGACGCGACTCCGCAGAACATGGGCGTGCTCTGGGAGTATCTGGAGAAGAACGGCCGGATGGTCGATGTCTACACCGACCGCGATTCGATGTTCACAGTCCCGCCCCGGCCGGGAGAAAGCAAAGAACAACAGCGCGAGGCAGACCGGCTGACGCAACTGGGACGCGCCCTGCGAGAGTTAGGGATCGGGTCTATCCTGGCATATTCGCCACAGGCCCAAGGACGCATTGAACGCAGCTTTCGCACGGCGCAGGACCGTTTGGTGAAGCATCTGCGTTTAGCAAAAATCTCCACGATGGCAGCGGCCAACGAATATCTGGAGAAAGAATACTGGCCTGAGTGGAACGAACATTTTGCAGCGCCGGTGGCGGAGTTTGCCAACCAACACCGGCCGCTGACGGCGCAACAGAATCTGGAGGCAATTCTCAGTCATGTGGAAGAACGGGTGATCGGTAACGATTACACGTTCTCTTTCGCCGGCCGCCGTTATCAGATCGAGCGCGCGGACGTGCAGGCGGGAATACGGCGGCAGCGGTTACGCGTGGAGTTGCGGCTCGATGGGGATCTGCGAGCGTGTTATCAGGGCCGCTACCTTGCGATCGCAGAGTGCGGCATGCGCGTGGAGACGATTCCGCCGAAGGCCAGCAAGCCGGTGCGCAAGGATCACAATGCGGGAGGCCGAAATCAGTGGATGAACGGATTCTTCAATCGTCCCAGCCCGCCGCTGTGGAAACTGATCGGAGACTGAAAAAGGCAATTTGGATCGCCGGGCAAAAGCGGCCCGGCGGTCTTCGCGTTTAAAGCCCAAAGCCTCCGCTCGGGGTCTCACCAACAG
The DNA here is from genome assembly GCA_036269625.1 of Bryobacteraceae bacterium. Lineage (GTDB taxonomy): Bacteria > Acidobacteriota > Terriglobia > Bryobacterales > Bryobacteraceae > Bog-105. Next base: position 8,877 of record DATBEF010000021.1, read on the forward strand.
CAATCCATTTTCAAAAACGAAAGGCCCTCTTCGGCGACCGGTTGGGACTACCCGGATTGTAATCGATGTGGGAGGGCCTCGTGCCGATTGCTGCCGGAGCCGACTCCGTCGCCTCGGCTTTGGGCGCCGCCGCGGACGCGACCCGCTGCGGCTGTGCGAACATACCACGAGGGTCGGTGAACGACCC
>DATBEF010000074.1:0-9398 GCA_036269625.1 Bryobacteraceae bacterium
TCGTTCTCCTTTCCTTGCCGGACGCGCTTTGACAAGAAAGCGGCCGATTTGTTCGTGCCCATTTCCTGGAGCAAACGCGACCGCGATGAAACGATGAACAACTTCAACTACAGCACGATTGCGAGGCTCCGGCCGAATGTATCAGTCGCCCAAGCCGCTGCCGAATTGAAGGCTCTCATCAGCCATTTGCCCGAAATATACCCGGCGCAGACTAAAGTCCTTCTGAAAACCGTGCCGCATTTTAGGCTGGAAAGCGGGGTTACTCTTCTTCGAGAGGAAGTGACAGGCAAAGTAAAACACTCTCTGTTTATCCTGCTTGCCGCGGTCGGAATAGTTCTCCTGATCGGTTGCGCCGACGTCGCCAATCTTCTATTCAGCCGGATGGTGGGACGGCAGCGCGAATTTGCTGTGCGCACGGCCTTAGGAGCCAGCGCTGGGCGGTTAATTCGTCAAGCGCTTACTGAAGGGCTGATCCTTTCCGGGTTGGGCGGGATCGCAGGACTCGCTTGCGCATTCTGGGGCTTACCTTTATTTCTTCGTCTGGCGCCTGGCGATTTGCCGCGCTTGAACGAGATCGGCATGGATGGACGCGTGATTCTGTTTGTGTTCGTAATCGTCCTGGCTACACCCGTTCTATCGGCGTTGATCCCGATGATCTATGTGCTGCCGTCCGCCATCGCGAATCGTCTGCGGGAAGGCGGGCGTAGCGGCATGCAAGGAAAACAGCAGCGATTATTCATGTCGATCACCGTCATTACGCAGTTCAGCCTAGCGTTCGTGTTGCTGGCAGCGGCCGGTCTATTCATTCGCAGCTTTTTAAAAGCCAGCGAATCGAATCCCGGTTTCAACTCTGACCATGTCATCAGCGTGCCTCTTCAGTTGCCGAAGCAGGTTTATCAGAAAGTACAAACCGTGCGGAGCTTCTATAGTGGGTTGCTGGCGAGCGTGAGCAGGTTTCCAGGAGTCAAAAGCGCAGGCGCCCTATCGGATCTTCCGATGAACTACACCGGGAACGGGGTAATTACACCTGAGGGCCGCGGCGACCACACCGAGCGGACCCGTATGCTCTGGACTTTTGGAAATGCACTTGAAACACTTGGCACACCGATTTTGCAAGGAAGGCGGCTCGGTCCCGGAGACGACTCATCAAAGGATACGCGAGTTGTGATTTCAGAAACATTGGCGAAGCGGAGCTGGCATGGGCAGAATCCAATCGGCCGGCGAATTAAGCAAGGAACTCTGGACGGCTCCGCGCCCTGGATGATGGTAGTGGGCGTGGTGAAGGACATTAAGGAGAAGCAGTCGAGCACTTCGCCCAATCCGGTGCTTTTTATGGCCTTCAACGCTCAAAATTATGAGAACAACATGTACTTGGTGATCCGAAGTTCCGCCGATCCGCGGATCCTCTCGGCCGCCATTCGCAAGGCAGTACACCGGCTCGACTCTTCTCTGCCGGTCGAGAATATTCGGACGATCGATTACTATCTAGACGAATCATTGGCTCCGGAACGTTTTCGAACATTTCTGCTCGCCTCGTTTGCGGGCATTGCGCTCGCTCTTTCTGTAGTCGGCATTGCCGGTCTCCTCTCGTACAACACGGCACAGCGCCGGCAGGAGTTTGGCGTGCGCTTGGCGCTCGGAGCGACCCGCCCCGACTTAGTGCAAATGATATTTACTCAAGGATTGAAGTTGTCACTCGCGGGTATTGGTATCGGATTGCTTGCGTCCGTGCTCGTGACGCGGGCTCTGGCGGCCTTTCTGTATGAAACGAGCCCATACGACGCCCTCACGTTTATTGGCGTTCCAGTGCTGCTTGCGTTAGTCGCGATTGGAGCGAGCGTGGGGCCCGCCTGGCGCACCAGTCACATAAATCCAGCTAGCGCTTTGCAAGCGGATTAGTTCAGTTCAATTGCTGCCCAGTTTCGGCGCCGCGCGCTACTGCTGGGCTGTCGAAACGGTGATATTGCGGAACTTCAAACCACCCGTGTGATCGCCCTGGATATAAAACGGTCCAGGCTCACCTTCGTCCGCATTGAGCGCGCCACCGGTAATACCTTCGATCTCCTTGTGATCGATAGTCGTCACGCCATCGCGGACAACAGTTACCGTGCGCCCCACCAGAGTCACGTCGAAACTCTCCCACTGACCCTGCTTGCGCGGCAGTTCGGCGGCGGGTGCAATCCGCCCGTAGATCGATCCCATGGCCCGGTTCGGCGGATTCTCCGCTGCCGCCTCGTACTCGAGTTGCAGTTCGTACCGGCCCCGTAGATAGAAGCCGCTATTCGCCTTGTCCGGGCAATTCACCTCAAAATGCAGTTTGAAATCGTTGAACTTCTGGGTAGTTTTCAGATTCGCGCCGCGCTGCAGATTCACCATTTCGCCATCCCGCACCACCCAGTGATTCTTCGCCACGTCACCGATCGGCTCCCAGCCATTGAGATCCTTGCCGTCGAAGAGCTGCTCGGGGGCGCTCCATGCGGGGGTCTCGGGCCGGTTCAAAACCGGCGCCGGCACACCTGTCAACGCCACTGATTTTTCACCTCGCTTCTGCTCGCCGGTCAGTTTTCCGTCTTTCGCATCGAGTTCCCATGTTGTCGGCGGGCGGTTGCCGCTTGCTTGATCAACCGTCATGGTCAAATGCGAGCCATCCAGCTTATAATCTTTCACCTGGTATACATGGCCGCCTGTGGGTTGGAACCAGACCTCCAGATTGCCGCCCTTTTCGTTTACGCCCAGCCAGTTCGCGCCGATACCATTTGGAGTCGGCACGTCGAAATCCCAGCGGCCTACAAAAGGATTAGTCTGCGCCTCAGACGCAATCGGAAACAGCATCGCGGAACACAACACGAGGACCCAAGATCGATTCATGATCGTCACCTTCGCCCCGCAGTATATCTGACGCCGCTTGTAGCACTCTTTCGGGCGGCGGCGGGAGCCTCATATTGAGATGTGTCGGTGGCAAGTGTAGGTCATCATCCGGGCCGCCCCCTAATGGCGTCGACGCCGCGCCTCGAACGATACAATTCCTATAGTGTTCGCTACGATACGTGCGAATTTGACGGAGGGAGCAGAGGGCCGGCGGCTCACAACGCTCTATGAACTGCTTGCGGCTCTTACGCGCGCGAAAGCGATGGAGGACGTCTATCAAGCGGCTATCGATAGCCTGCTTGCCGCAACGGCAGCGGAACGCGCAGCGATCCTGACCTTCGATCAAGACGGGATCATGCGCTTCAACGCATGGCGGGATCTCTCTCTCGAATATCGGGAGGCGGCCGACGGGTACGCGCCATGGCCTGAAGGAGCACAGAACGCCGAGCCCGTGGTTATACCGGACGTTCTAATCGAGGAAAATTTTCGTGCTTATCGCGACATCTTTGCGCGCGAAAAGATCCGAGCCGTGGCGTTCATCCCTTTGAGTCCGGAGACGGGCGTTCTGGGTAAGTTCGCGTTGTATTACACAGATCCTCATGAGTGTACACAGGATGAGCTTGCGATTGCGCAGGTGATTGCCAGCCACGTGGCTCTTGTCATTGAACGTAAGCGCGCTGAGATTGCGCCGGATAGAACCGTTCGAGAGCAGCTTGAGGCGGCGAGTCTGCATCTTTCCGCGATCGTTGAAAGTTCCGATGACGCGATCGTCAGCAAAGATTTGAACGGTATCATTACGAGCTGGAATCGGAGCGCCGAGCGCGTCTTTGGCTACACGGCTGCCGAGGTAATTGGAAAACCAGTTTCCATCCTCGCCGCGCCCGAGCGACTCGATGAAATGCCAAACATCCTCAATCAAATTCGACAGGGCCAGCGGGTGGACCATTACGAAACGCTGCGACGCAGAAAGGACGGGCAAATTATCCAGGTTTCACTTACCGTCTCGCCGGTCCGCGATGCCTCCGGCCGGGTTATTGGGGCTTCCAAGATCGCTCGAGACATCACCGATCGGAAACGGGTCGAGAGTGAACGTGCCCTTCTGCTTTCGCGGGAGCAAGAGGCTCGTAAGACTGCTGAGCTTCTTAACCGGGTTAGTCCGATGCTTGCGGCCGAGCTCGAGCTTCGAAAGCTGGTTCAATCCGTTACGGACCTGGCGACTGAACTCGTCGGAGCTGAATTTGGATCATTTTTTCATAATGTGGTGAACGAGCAAGGCGAATCGTACGTGCTCTACACGTTATCTGGCGCGCTGCGGGAAGCATTCGCAGGTTTCCCCATGCCCCGCAACACTGAGATCTTTGGACCGACGTTCCGCGGCGAGGGAGTGGTGCGTTGCGAGGATGTTACCGGCGACCCTCGTTACGGCAGAAATGCACCATATTACGGAATGCCCAAAGGGCATTTGCCAGTTCGAAGCTATCTGGCTGCGCCGGTAGTATCACGGTCCGGCGAGGTTCTCGGAGGCCTCTTTTTCGGCCATTCAATGCCGGGGAAATTCACGGAGCAGCACGAGGCGATCCTTACCGGGGTTGCGGCGCAAGCTGCAATCGCCATGGACAATGCGCGACTGCTCGAACAGGCGCAGTGGGTCCAAAACGAACTAAAGCGGTCAAACGAGGAACTGCGGCGCGCCAATCAGGATCTCGAGACATTTGCTTATTCGGCAAGCCATGATTTACAGGAGCCGCTTCGCACGGTCGCTTTAGCCGCTCAGTTGCTCGAGCGGCGTTATATAGGGCAGCTTCAGGGTGATGCCCAGCAATTTCTCAGCACCATTGTGCAGGGAGTGCAGCGGATGGAGAACTTGATTCGGGATATTCTCGCTTACGCGACGGCAACCAAGCATGCTGAAGGGCTGCCGCCGAGCGTCGATTCCGGGAGAGTACTCGCAGCGGTTCTGGAAAATTTGAAGGGTCTCACCGAGCAGGCCGGCGCAACGGTAAGTTCCGGTGATCTGCCCGTTGTTTCCGTACACGAAAACCGGCTCGCTCAACTGTTCCAAAATTTGATCGGCAACGCTCTAAAGTATCGAGGCAAGGAGGCTCCTCGTGTACACATCTCGGCTATTGAGCGGGACGGCTGGTCGGTGTTTTCCGTGGTTGATAACGGAATCGGCATTGAGCGAAAGTTCGCGGACCTCATATTTGGGCTCTTTAAGCGATTACATAACCGGGCGGAGTATCCGGGAAGCGGCATTGGTTTGGCAATCTGCCAACGCATCGTTGAGCAGTATGGCGGCCGCATCTGGCTGGAACACTCCATCCCTGGCGAGGGATCCACCTTCTGCTTCACCTTTCCCAGCCGGACCGGATAGTGGCGAAGATATTTCCAGCTCCTCCCGTATCCGTGAGCCGCTTACCATTCTGCTGATCGAAGATAACGAGACAGACCGCGTTGTTATGCGAGAGGTGCTTGAACAATGTGGCCTGAACTTTCGGCTGCATATTGCCGAGAATGGTCAAGATGCCCTCGAATTTCTACAGAACACGGCCGACGACGAATCAGTTCCGTGTCCCGGGTTAGTGTTGTTGGATCTGAACCTCCCCGGCATTTCAGGTATCGAGGTGTTGAAGGAAATCCGTAATAGTACGCGGTGCAATCGCGTTCCTGTCGTCATTGTGACCTCCTCCGATTCGGAAGAGGATAAAGGAGCGACGGGGGAATTAGGCGCAAATGCGTATTTCCGAAAACCGACAAGCCTTTCGGAGTACCTGGAACTCGCCGGCGTCATTCACCAGGTGCTAAGGCCGGAAAACAAACCTGATTAGTACTAAGTTGCTGAAAAAAGCGTCTGTATGGCACCCCTTCGCGGTCCGGTTCTGTAGCCGCATAAGCGCGTGCCGGTAGGCGGATTTTCCGCAAATAGGCTCTAGCACGTAAACTAGCGTCTATCTGTTACCAAGCGATAGCTGGTAAGCTTCCGCGTACGGATCAGAGTGGTGTCCCATCTAACATATGGAAGGAAGAGGATCAATGTCGCCCTGGGAGAAATTGCTTCAGAAGCCGCACGCCCGCGGACATTTGGTCCAGCTCTATCGGGACGATGAACCGTCTCTCGTCAGGAATGTCAGCCAGTATCTCTGCGAAGGCTTGAGGCGCGGAGGCGGAGTGCTCGTCATCGTTACCGCCGAGCACCGCGAAAATTTCAGCCGGGAACTGGATCGGCTGGGGGTGGGCATCGAGTCAGCCATTCACGAGAAGCGGCTGGTCTTTTTGGATGCTAACGAAACACTGAGCCGGTTTATGGTGGCAGGACAGCCCGATTGGAATCGCTTTGAAGCTGTCCTGAGTGAGGCCATGCACGAGATGCGGCCGCCGGAGGGCGAGGCTGGGCTCCGGGCGTACGGAGAAATGGTCGACGTTCTCTGGAAAGCACGCCAGTTTGCCGCAGCAATCCGCCTGGAGCAATTTTGGAACAAGCTTTTGGCGCGATCGTCTTTCAGTCTCTATTGCGCATACGCAATTGACATCTTCAATAAGGAGTTCCACCTGGGCGCTCTTGACGCTCTTCTATGCGCGCATACGCATCTGGTCCCTGGCGAAACCAACGGCAATTTGGAGGCAGCCATTAATTTGGCGATGGACGAGATACTCGGCCCCGAAGCGGATCGCCTCCGAGTTCTGATCAAAGAAAACAACCGGTCGTCCTGGGCGGTCATGCCGAATGGTGAAAGGGTCATCCTGTGGTTGAGGAAGAACCTGCCGGACCAAGCCGAGCAGATTGTCGCGCGTGCGCGCGGCTACTATCAGCGGTTGATACTACAAAGCGCGCCCGCATTAGCGAACGACGACGATGAGCGTGTTGCTTTGCTACCCGCCATCAGCTAAACCAGACAAGAGGTAGTTGTTCAGCCAGGGCGGCCGGGTGAATGCCTCACATGAATGTCCTATTTGCAAAGGTTGAAAGCTTTGCCCGCGATCTGCGCTACGCCCTGCGCAGCTTGGGGAAAAATGCGGGGTTCTCCGTTATCGCCGTCGCCGCGCTGGCGCTTGGGATCGGAGTCTCGACCGCCATCTACAGCCTAGCGCGCACAGTGGTATTTGCGCCGCTGCCGTTCCCGAATGCCAGTCGCCTGGTCCAGATTCACACCGCGTCTCGAAAAACCGGCGAACTGGATAACTGGGCCTGGTATGCGGACGTATGCGACTGGCGCGCACGCAATCGCACGCTCGAGACCATCGGCGCGTATACGTTCGCGCTGCTTAACCTTCCGGGCAATCCGCCGGCTGCTTTATATGGCGCCAGTATTACGTACAATTTGTTTCCCGCTCTGGGGGTAGCGCCGAGGCTCGGCCGCAACTTTCTGCCACAGGAGGATCAGCCCGGCCACGGACAGGAAATTATCCTGAGCGATGGGTTCTGGCGCAATCGGTTTGGCGCGGATCGCAATATGGTCGGCAAAACAATCCGGCTAATTGGACAGCGGGACACCGATCAATATGTGGTCGTTGGGGTCATGGCCGCCGGCTTTAATTTCCCGATGACCATCCCCACTTCGGTAAATCCGCCGACGCGGCAGATGGCCTACTGGATTCCACTTGCGAATCGGCCTTCGCGCGCGGATATAACATATGTCATTCCTATCGGCCTCCGGCGGCCAGGCGTCTCATTGGCGCAAGTGCAAAACGATCTTTCCGCGGTTGCGGCGCAACTCGAACATGAATATCCGGACACCAACTCCGGCCGTACAGTCCGGGTGGTGGTTCTCAAGGACCAGCTTCTGGGACGATCGAAGATCGCGCTGATGCTGTTACTTGGGGCGATCGGCGCGGTTCTGCTGATCACTTGCGCGAACCTCGCCCACCTGCTTCTTTCTCGGGTGTTGAGCCGCACACGGGAATCGGGAGTTCGTCTGGCCTTGGGCGCCAGCCGCCTTCGTCTGCTCCAACAATGGATGGCCGAAAGCCTTCTGTTATCAGCTTTCGGCGGCATGGGAGCGCTGGTCGTCGCGAGGGCTGCGCTGCACGTCATGCTCATAGTCGCTCCCCAAGGTGTGCCACGCATTTTAGAGACTCGCATCGACACGGGAGCGCTCATTTTCGCCGGGTTGGCCTCCCTGGTTGCCGGATTGATCGTCGGCAATCTACCCGCATTCGCCGCAGCGCGGACTGATATTGCGTCGGCCCTTTCCAGCGCCGGCAACAGGACCACCGCTCATCCGGGCCGCGTAAGATCGCGCGATTTGCTGATTGTCGCCGAGGTCTCTCTGGCTGTCGTCCTGGCGCTGGGAGCCGGTCTTCTTGTTAAGAGCTTTTTGCGCTTGACGAGCGTCGACCCGGGGTTCTCCAGAGATCGCGTGGCAATAGCGCTGGTCCTTTTGGAGGACAGAAATTATCCCGACCTTCCTTCACGCGTTGCTTTCATACATAAGCTGCTCGAGGAATTGAAAACCAAGCCCGGCATCATCTCCGCGGGCGCAGTGGATGGCACGCCTCTTTCCGGCAATCTTACTGGATCATACGTTCACATCGAAGGTAAGCCGTCAACCGAACGGGGTGACAATCGCTTGGTAGCCGAAATCTTCTCCGCCAGCCCGGATTATCTTTCGACGATGGGCATTCGGCTGTTGCGAGGCCGGTATCTGGACGAACACGATGCTGCCGCTCGCTATCCGGTTGCGGTCATCAACAAGGCGGCCGCGGAGGCCTTTTGGCCCAATCAGAATCCGATGGGAAAGCGCATCAGTTTCGATAACGGAAGCGCTAAACCTGTTATGCGCTCCGTTGTTGGCGTGGTGGCCGACACTCGCGATGCAAATATCGATCAACCCGTGCGCCCAGCTCTTTACGTGCCGATGGAGCAGGGCATCGCGCCGCCTCAGATGTTGGTGGCGCACGTGAGGGGCGATCCGTCCAGCACGGCTACCGCGCAGGCGATTCGTCATGCTGTATCAGCCGTCGATAAGAATCAACCCGTGTTTCTGGTGACGTCGATGGAAGATCTTTATAACAACTCGATTGCCGAACGCCGGTTCACAACGCTCATTCTCACGGTACTCGGGTTTCTCGCGCTCGGGCTGGCGGCGCTGGGGGTCTATGGAGTCATTTCCTACTCGACTACGCAGCGCACGCGTGAAATCGGCATACGCGCGGCGCTTGGCGCTCGTCGCCTACAAATTGTGTGGCTGGTGCTCAGCCGCGGCATGGTCTTGAGCCTCGCCGGAACCGCGATTGGCCTGACGGCGGGCCTGCTCCTGACGCGCTATCTTGCGAGCCTTCTTTATGAAGTGACGTCCAACGATTCCTCGACGATTGCGATGGTCGCGCTGATCATCACGGGCGTATCGCTGCTGGCCGGCTTCCTGCCGTCCTATCGCGCCGTGCGCATCGATCCCTTAAACGCTCTGCATCACGATTGAGCGCGGAAGTAAGTAAGAGGCTGTTCGAAATTCCAGTTGCATTCCGCCGGCGGGTGGGCGTATTCTGTTGTCAGTTACTGAGAGGAAGCGCTTGAGTAAACCGACGGATCT
>DATBEF010000098.1:0-6310 GCA_036269625.1 Bryobacteraceae bacterium
GCCCGATTGGCTACTGGTCTCGTCCGAAGATCTGAATCATGCCCTGCTGACCGAAGCGGCGCGCGTGGCGCCCGGGCGAGTGATCTACGTAGCGCACACTCCGCAATTCTTTCCCTTCGGGCCGGCAAGCTGGCATCCTGATGAGACCGCAATGCATGCTGTGCGCTCGGCCGCGGCGGTTATCGTCATCAGCCAGGCCATGGCGGAGTACGTGGAGCGGCATATCGGTGTTCGTGCAACCGTCATCCACCCGCCGATGTATGGCGAGGGTCCGCACCTTCCATTGGGTGATTTCGAGCACGGCTTCATCGCCATGATCAACCCATGTCAAGTAAAAGGCATTTCGCTCTTCCTGGCGATTGCGGATGCCATGCGGCGCCAGCGGTTTGCGGCCCTACCTGGTTGGGGCACTACTCACGACGATCTTGCAAACCTAAAAAGGCGCCCAAACGTGACTGTGCTCAGCCGCGTCCGGGAGATTGAGCAGTTTCTCTCAAGAGTGAAAATCTTGCTGATGCCTTCGCTGTGGTTGGAGGGCTTTGGCCTGATTGCAACGGAAGCAATGCTGCGCGGAGTGCCCGTGGTGGCGAGCGATTCCGGGGGGTTGAAGGAAGCCAAAGCAGGCACGAACTATTTAATACCGGTGCGGCTAATCGAACACTACGAGCCTGTGTTTGATGATCGCTACATGCCACGTCCAGTGCTGCCGGCGGAGAGCATTGAGCCCTGGGTAGAAGCCATCACCGAGCTCAGTTCTGACGAATCGCGATACCGCCAGGAAGCCGCGTCGCAGAAGGCAGCCGCGGAAGCATTTGTGGCTAGGCTCGACCTGCTTCAGATTGAACGGTTCCTGGCTACCCTAACGCCCCGCGAGCAGGCTGCACACTTGCCTGATGAGATCCAAATCGGCTTATCCGAAGCGAAGCAGAGACTGCTTTTGGCTCGTCTCAAGCATAAGCAGGTTAAGAGTTAAATGCGAATACTGCTCGCGTCCAACGCGCAGTATTTCCCGGCGCACGGCGGAGGCGAACGTTCCAACCGTATGCTCTTGGAAGCCCTGGCCGCGCGCGGGCACACGTGCCTGGTGGTCACTCGGTCCGGTCGTGGCGTTCAGACAGAAGAAGATGCAAGCACACTACGCTTCGTCCTGGGCGGTGTCGGCGTAGTCGCTGCGACCGGCCCGCAAAATTTTCGCGCTTTCTTCGTTGCACAAGCCCATGAGTTCCGGCCGGACGTCATCATCACCTCAACGGACGACCCCGCGCAAGTGCTGCTTGGCGCGGCTCTGGAAATCGAGCATGCCCGGACAATCTTTTTGGCCCGCGCTACCATCGCTCTTCCGTTCGGTCCCGATGCGGCATTCGCAAGCGAAGAAAAAACCAGCGTCCTACGGAATGTGGACGGAATCGTCGGTGTTAGCGAATACGTTACCTCCTATATAAGGAAGCACAGTCAGACTGATGCTGTGCACGTGCCCATTGCTCTGGCGGAGCCGGGTCCATATCCGCGGTTGGGCCGCTTCGACAATGAATTCGTAACGCTCGCGAACCCGTGCGCCGTAAAGGGCATTTCCATCCTTGTGGGATTGGCGCGTGCACGTCCGGATATTGCATTTGCGGGCGTGCCGACGTGGGGTACGACGGCGGAAGATTTGGCTCTAATGCAGGCGGAGCCGAATATCACGATACTGCCCAAAGTTGATCGTATTGAAGATCTCCTGCGCCGCACGCGCGTGTTGCTGATGCCATCCCTCTGGGCGGAGGCGCGGTCGCGTATGGTCGTCGAAGCAATGTTGGCGGGCGTGCCTGTGATGGCGAGCAACCTGGGCGGCCTGCCTGAAGCGAAGATGCACGTTCCGTATCTGCTGCCGGTGCGGCCTGTTGAAGGCTATTCGCAAAAGCTAAACGAGCAGATGGTTCCGGTCGCGAATGTGCCCGTCCAGGATATCGGGCCATGGAACGATGCATTGGGCCGTCTGATAAACGATCGTGCGCATTGGGAAGAATTGGCGGATCTGTCCCACAGAACGGCAGTGCATTATGCGGAAACGACTACCGTCGAGCCCTTCGAACAATGGCTGCAGTCGGTGAAGCGCAAGACGCGTGTGGCCCCCAACTCGGAGCGCGACGCACTGCCGCGGTTGTCTCCGCAAAGGCTGAAGCTCTTGGAATTGAAGCTGCGCAAATCAGACGCACGGGGCAATGCTCTACCCTATGGCGCCGGCGACCCCGCTCGTATCCGCCTCTTCTGCTTTCCTCACGCGGGAGGCGGCGCGTCGTTCTTTCGAGCTTGGCGTCAAACGTCGAAGGCCCAGGTCGAAATCGTCCCCGTGCAGTATCCGGGCCATGACACGCGGCGTGGGGAACCGTTGGCCCAATCGATGAGCGAGTTAGTGGCGGGTCTGGCCGAGAGTCTACGGTTGGCGCTGCCGGGAAAGGTTGCATTCTTCGGCCACAGCATGGGCGCCCTGGTGGCATTCGAACTAGCTCGATTACTGCAGGGCGAAAAATCGGCGGGGCCGTGGCCAATAATCGTATCGGGCGCGCGCGCACCCGTCTTTCGCTTGAACTATCTGCCACCACCTGACCCGGAGCCGCGTGAGTTACTTGACCAGGTCAAACTCTTAGGCGGCCTGCCCACGGAAGCGCCGATCGATCAAGCGGCAATCGACGCTCTGTTGCCGGTGCTCGATGCCGATACACGGCTATATCGGCGCTATGTATACGAACCTGGCACAGTCTTGAACACTCCTATCGTGGCAATCGGCGGAGAAAGCGATCCTAACGTGAGCCAAGAACACCTTGAGCGCTGGGGAGAAGTCACGACCAAGAACGTGGAAGTGCGCCAATTTGCCGGCGGCCACTTCTTCCTGCGTGATGATGACCAGGCGCTATTGCGGTTCCTAATTGACTCTATCCTGGAGATGAATGCACAGCAGCTTTGAAGAGATTGTGGGGGTTGGCGATCCCGGTTTGTTCGACATCCGGACGCACGCGCCCGGTCCGCGTGGTTTTCTGCCCTTGACGGCGGACATGCTTCGTAACTGGGCCTCGGGCGACTTGTTCGGGCTATCCCAGAACGCTGGAATGGGTTGGGACCCGGCCAAAGTTGCCGGCCCGGAATACCTGATTCTCAGCACGCATGGAGGACTGCGCGCACAAGATGGCAGCCCTGTGGCCCTCGGATATCACACCGGCCACTGGGAAGTGAATCTGTTGGTCGAAGCGGCGGCGAAGGAATTCAAGACGCTCGGCGGCGTGCCGTTCGCCGGGTACTGCACCGATCCGTGCGATGGACGCACGCAAGGCACCACCGGAATGTTCGACAGCCTGCCGTATCGGAACGACGCCGCGACAGTGCTGCGGAGGCTGATCCGCTCGCTCCCGACTCGGCGCGGCGTAATGGGCGTGGCCACTTGCGACAAAGGCTTGCCCGCGATGACGATGGCTCTGCTGGGCAGCGGCCAATTACCTTGCATTCTGGTTCCCGGCGGAGTCACGTTGATGCCGGAAGAGGGCGAAGACGCGGGGCGCGTGCAATCAATGGGCGCACGATTCGCCCACCATACGATGACACTGGAACAAGCGGCCGAGATGGGCTGCCGCGCCTGCGCATCGCCGGGCGGCGGCTGTCAATTCCTCGGAACCGCCGCTACATCTCAAGTCGTCGCGGAGGCGCTGGGTCTCACGTTGCCGCACGCGGCTCTGGCGCCCTCAGGTCAACCAATCTGGTTGGATACGGCTCGGCGTTCAGCCCGAGCGCTAACGATGATGGCCGAGCAGCGGCTGCACGTCAGCAACATCGTGGCTTCGAGCAGCATTAACAATGCAATGGCCGTCCATGCGGCGTTCGGCGGTTCGACCAATTTGATCCTGCACTTGACCGCTTTCGCTCATGCAGCCGGCCTCGCACGTCCCAGTTCCCAAGACTGGGTCGAGATGAATCGAAAAGTCCCGCGCTTAGTGGATGCACTGCCGAACGGACCAAGGAATCACCCGACCGTCCAAGTGTTTCTAGCTGGCGGCGTTCCGGAGGTGATGCTGCATCTGCGGCGAATGGGTCTGCTTGACACCACCGTACTCACAGTGGCAGGAGCATCGCTCGATGAATCCCTAAACTGGTGGGAGGCCTCCGAACGGCGTGCGCGATTACGGCAACTGTTGCGCGACCGTGATGGGGTCGATCCCGACGATGTGATTGCCGGCCCAGAAATCGCAAAACAGCGCGGCTTTTCATCCACCGTATGTTTCCCGCACGGCAACATCGCGCCAGATGGATCAGTGATTAAGGCGACAGCAATCGATCCCGCAATGGTCGGCGAGGATGGCATCTTTCGCCAGACCGGTCCGGCACGAACCTTCCTGGCCGAGACCAGCGCGATTGAAGCGATCAAAGCCGGCGCGATAAAGACCGGCGACATTCTGGTCCTGATGTGCCGCGGGCCGTTGGGTGCGGGCATGGAGGAGACCTATCAGCTGACATCGGCGCTGAAGCATCTCGAATTCGGCAAACACATTGTGTTGATTACGGACGCCCGGTTTAGCGGAGTCTCCACAGGTGCGTGCATTGGTCATGTTTCGCCGGAAGCGCTTGCCGGCGGACCCATCGGCAAGATCGAGGATGGCGATTTGATTGAAGTCATCGTCGATCAAAAGCGCCTGGAAGGGTCGATTAACCTGGTGGGCATCAAAGGCAAGCCCATAAGTGCGGAAGAGGGCACGCGCGTACTCGCTCAGCGCAAGCCCCGCCCCGATCTGCGGCCTGATCCGGCTCTACCGAATGACACGCGTTTATGGGCGGCGCTGCAGGATATCAGCGGCGGAAGTTGGGGCGGCAGTGTGTACGACGTAGACTCTATTCTGCGCGTGATTGAAGCAGGGAAGCGAGCCCTTCAACAACCTTGATTAACGGGCGGTCCAGCCGCCATCGATCAAAATATCGGTTCCGGTAATGAAACTTGCCGCATCGGAACATAGAAAGCAGGCAAGGTCGCCGATCTCTTCTGCCTTGCCCCACCGCCCGACAGGAATACTCGATAGAAACTGCGCATTCGCTTCCTCGTTTTGCATCAAGGCCTGGTTCATCTCGGTGGCAAACGGGCCGGGGCTGATACCGTTCACAGTAATTCCCTCGCCGGCCAACTCCAGTGCCAGCGCGCGAGTGAGGCCCAGCAGAGCTGTCTTGCTTGCGGAGTACGCAGAACGGCCCGGCAGCGAGACATGGCTCATGATGGACGTCATGTTTAAGATGCGCCCGTAGCCGGTCCCACGCATGCCCGGTACAAAGGCGCGGCACATTAGAAAAACGCTAGTTAGGTTAGTATCGATCACGGTCCGCCACTCTTCAAGCGAGAACTCAGTCAGTTGTCTGCGGATGTTCATGCCGGCGTTGTTGATCAGGATTTGAACGGAACCAATTAGTTTCACGACCTGTTCGTGGAGGCGCAGCACATCGAGTTCCTGCGCTACATCCGTGATGAATACGGCGGCTGTTCCGCCGGAATTCTCGATTTCCGCGCGTACCTCGTGCAATTTCTCCTCAGTGCGGGCAACCAGGGCGATGGTCGCGCCCTCGGCGCTGAGCGCAAGAGCCATAGCCTTGCCTAGACCTTTGCTTGCGCCCGTAATGAGGGCCGTCTTTCCCGATAAACTTTTATTCGACATTCAGATCCTTTCGTTGATTACGCTACGAACGGCCGAGGCTTGGCCGGATCGCACGCAACAGTAAGTTTAGTAGGCGCGAGGCCAGGTGAAGACACCGAGATCTCAATCTGTCCCGTTTGCCTGGTGGACTGCACAATGGCTTGACACAAGCCATTAAACACAAAACGGCTCGGCCCTTTATCGGATTCATGTGAGCTTGGGTCGCCATTGCCGACGCCGATCAAACGGCCGTTCCCGTTGACAGAAAACGTCACTCGATTAAGCGCGACCGGCACAACTCGGTCCTGTGCATCAAGAATTTCCGTCGTGATCACGGCAACGTCTTCGCCATCGGCCGCAATATTCGGTGTGCTGGAGGTCAATCGAATTTTCGCCGCGGGGCCGGTCGTTTCACGTTTTGCGATCAGTACCGGAGAAGCTGATCCGCCTTTGAAAGCGCGCGCCTCCACGGTTCCGGGCTGATATTTCACATCCCATTGGAGGTGGCCGTTATGCGGCATCGGCTTCTCTCCCAGGCTTTCTCCATTGAGCAAGAGCTCAACGCGTTCCAGATTTGAAAAGCACCAGACCTGGATGATCTGGCCCTCCTTGCCGGGCCAGTTCCAATGAGGGAACAGATGCAAGACCGGCTCCGGTTGCCACCAGGA
>DATBEF010000163.1:0-3488 GCA_036269625.1 Bryobacteraceae bacterium
GTGCCCAGGCATCTGCGAGGTATCGATGCGGAGGGGATTCAGAGGCGGAAGCGAAGAAAAGGGCTGAGTCGGCGAGAGGTGCTCCCCCGGAGCGCCGTCTTGCGGCACCGGCCGTTCCGTGATCGGATAGATCGGCTCGCCTGTCAGGCGGTTGAAAACAAATACCACCCCCGTCTTCGGCGTAATGGCCACAGCTGGAATTCCGTGGAACTCAAACAGAAGCGGCTCCGACGCCACATCATAGTCCCATACGTCGTGATGAATCAGCTGATAGGCCCATACTTTTTTCCCGGTATCTGCATTCAGGGCAACAATAGAGTTCGCGTCTCGATCGTCACCGGGGCGGTAACCTCCGTAGAAATCCGGAGAGGGTGCGGTCGTCGGCACGAATACGAGATGGTGCTCCGGATCGGCAGCCAGCACTCCCCAGGCGTTGGCTGCCGAGGTGCGGGGGTGCTGCTGTTCGGCCCACGGCATCGGGTCCCAGCTCCACAGCAGCCGGCCAGTATGGGCATCGAAGCCGCGCACAACTCCCGGTTCGGTCTCGACAGCCTGATTGTCTCCAACCGCCGAGCCCACGACTACCACGTCGCCTACCACGGTCGGAGGCGAAGTGTTGCCAAAGAACAGGTATGGTTTGTCATTTCGTGTCGGCAAACCGGTCTTTAGTTCGACCTGCCCGGCGACTCCGAACTCTTCGCATGGCCTGCCGTTCTGGGCGTCAACGGAAAGGAGTCGAGCGTCCAGCGTGGCAAGAAAGATACGGCTGCCGCATGGCGCTCCGTGCTTCGCTTTGGAATCGGCCCATGCGGCGACACCCCGCGATGTGTAATTCCCGGCTAAGAGGTCCTTTGCCAGTCCGGGGTCGTAGGTCCACCGCTCGATGCCCGTTGCTGGATCGAGCGCGATTATACGGTCGAACGGAGTAGTCAAATAAAGCGTGTCGCGAAACAGGATCGGTGTGGCTTCGAAGTCGCTTCTGCTCACCGACAGCATGCCTGATTCCAATGCGTGGGTGTGGTACTCCCACACGGGTTGCAGCTTGGCGACGTTCTCCCGGGTTATCTGCGCAGCCGCCGAATAGCGCTGTCCGCCTGGATCGCCTCCATAGGTCGGCCACCCGAGATTGCCCGTGGCCTTCTGCGCCCCGATGGGTAGACAAAGCGACAGGGCCGCAGCCAACAGACTGATGCGTCGCACTCTTCGATCAGGCATGCTATGTGTTCTCTTCGAGCCCTCGCTCGTGGAATAGGTTGAAGCGATTCCGCACAGAAAGATACGCCAAGACTAGCAGTACCAGACATTTAAACTGGCCTGCCACGCGCTGCCCATGGTAGATCAGCTCGTTTTATCGAAGGACAACGACAGCGCGCTACAGCCCCGACCATCCGTCCATCAGCGCCGTTCGCGGACTGAAGTCGATTCCATAAAATCGCAATGGGTTATCCTTACTCGTGTTCGTGCGCAGAGGAGCCATGCGTACAGACGAACTGGAGGATGTTTGCGAGCCAACAATACGCGGGTCAGCCGGACTGTTTGGTTGGATAGCGGACTGGGGCTTGTCGTCGTCGTTGTAACCCTTATTGGGTACGCTTATTTTTCGAGACGAATAGCATTAGTTGGACGCGACGACGGGTTTTACCTGGGCAATTTTGACCTCCGCCAAAAGCTCCTGGAGTTAGGCATATTCGCGAGCGCGGCACTCTTAGCGCCTGTAGCCACATTGATGATTCGAAAGTTCAGAATGGGTTGGAGGCCGGTCTACATCTGGATTGGCTTGTTTGGGCTATGTATATTTCAATTCGGATTTATCGTCCACTGCGGCCGATGGCAGTACGGCGGTTGGGACTATAACGTCCTGGCAGATACCGGCTGGCGCGAGGTACTTGGACAACGCGAGTATGTCGATTACGTAACCCCAAACCCTCCGGGGTTCAATCTCGGGATATGGGCAGCATATAAGATATTCGGTGTAACTTGGGACGCCAATCTTTTCCTGACTGGCGTCTTCGCATGCATTACATTCCTCTGGTTGTATTGGCTCCTAGTTAGGCTATCCGCAAGTCAGTTGGCGGCCATGGCAGCTGCGTTTGCCATTGAATGCGCCGGTGTACTGACCCTGTGCTTCTGGTGGTACAACGATACGGCTTTGGTAATGGCGGCGGTATGCTTCCTTTCCTGCATTTTGCAGGTCGAGGGCCCTGAGTCACCGGGCGCGAACATCTCGTATGTTACGTCGCTTGCGATCTTGTCCCTAATGAAACCCAACATCGCGGGAGTGATGATTGCCGGCGGGGTTGTATTTGTAATGTTGTGTTCTGCCAACCGCTTACGGTCGGCCCTGCTGACGGCTGGAGCCGCCGCGCTTGCGGTTGGCGTCCTCGTTTTCGCTCGAGTCTCTATCGCCGCGTTGCTCCATAGCTATTTTGCTGTCGCGAAGAGCCGCGGAATTGCGCTGTCCGCCTACCATCAGGCGCCCCCAGCCGAACATCATGTGGCTTTTTTCTTCATTGCGATGTTGTCATTGCCGCTCCTGGGAGCGGCGCCCCGTGTGTGGAGAAGTCTCACCAAGCGCGAATGGAGCTATGCTGGGCGCGCTCTGTTTCTCTTGATTGGATTGGTTCTCGCCCTCTACGGCCTAGCAACAAATGGGGAATTTCGCGATGTAGAATGCACGGTCCTACTGGCGGCGGGAGCGGTCCTGACCTTGGCATTCCGATGGGGCCGAAGATGCTTCGAACCTTCTATATTGCTGTGCTCTGCGCCTTGATTGCAGGAGATTTGGACTACGGTTACGCTCGGGTCAGGGTCTTTGGTATAGGTCCACATGTGTTCTTTGAGTGGAAGGACAACCAGAATCTCATCAAAAAAGGATTTCTCAAGAACGCACGAGTGAGCACTCGCCTCGTCGAAGTCGAGCGCGAGATTGGCATCGCGCTCAAAGAAAATCCAGGGCCTGTGTTCTTCGGTCCACGGCTAGATTTCAACTATGTTATGTTCCGCTTGCCTTCCCCCGAGCACTGGCCCATCTATTGGGAGCCAACCACATCCTTTGCTCCTTCGGAGGAGAATAAGCTTGTGCAGAATTGGCGAGAGCATAAATTCGCGACATTGATATTCTTAAACATAGACCTACCGGGAGATTCACGAACTCCTCATTCCATTGGCTACACCTTTTATTCGGATGAATTGCTGAACGCTATTCGCACTGATTATGTCGCCGATGAGCGATTTTCGCTTATTACGGTCTACCATCGCCGGTAGTAGTGACGGTGAGCGGCTTAGGGAGATTCAGGTTTCTCCGGCCGGTTGCCAGGCTGATTCCGCGTTCAATTAAGAACCCTTTCGATGCTATCTCGATTCCCAGCGGATTGTATCCTCGATCCCCTTATCCTTCGGCGTCTGCGGGGACCAATGCAGCAACTGATCCGCCTTACTGTTATCGGCTACAAAGAACTTCTGGTCACTCTGCCGCCAGGGCAGGTGCG
>DATBEF010000215.1:0-3651 GCA_036269625.1 Bryobacteraceae bacterium
GCTGATGGAAATCGGAACGGGCTCCGCCGGCTCAATGCGATTCGCCGGACAGCTCACTGCCATGCTCTATGGCGTTGCGGCCGCTCTCATCCTGGACGAGTTTGCTCTATGGTTGAACTTGAGTGATGTCTATTGGCAGAGACAGGGGCGGGAGAGTTACGAAGCGATGGCACTTTTCGGAAGCTTCCTTGCGATGGGACTTTTGGGAAGGCCTCTGTTTCGAGGCTTATTGCGCGAATTAGGCGGGCTGTTCCACCGGCATAGTCATCCCAAACGAAGCGGTTAAAACTCGGCCTTCGTCACCGCGTCCTGAAATTCTTTGAACGATATCAGCGGCACCGTGATGTGCCCGTGCTGATCTGGCTTGATCTCAAATTCCCGGGATTTTGAGGCCAACAGCACAGCCATTTGCGGGTTGCCCCAAGCGTTAGGATCGAAATCTTCAAAGGCGAATAGACGGTACTTTCCGGGTCTGAACCATGGCAAGCCAAACTTGCCGCCGGCATCAGCGCTTTTTTTGATAAGCGAGTCCTGCTCCATTTCATTCTGCAAAACGATGGTCGTCGGGTGCTTCGATTCGGCGGCGCCGATGACTTGGCCATCAATGGTGCCGTAGCGCGCGCTCAGAAAGAGATCGAGGGAACTCTCCGGACCATTCTCCAGATTCACGGTTCGCCCTACCTGTGCCACTCCATCGACCAGAATGCGCTGCACATAGCATGCAGGTCCGGCGCTCTCGACGCCGAATTCATAATGGCCTGACAAAACAGCAGTTTTGAATTGGTTCACACTAACTGGCTGGGCATCACGTCTTTGAATGCTTCCCTCCGGGTCATCCGGGATCCGGACAAGGGTCACGGCATGAATTTGCACACGCTGTTTGGTCTGCGCGTCTTCCGGATGTATTGTGATCCGAAGTTGGATGGGTTCGGACATTTCAACAGATAAGCCATCGACGTCACCATTCGTGAGGTCGACCTCCAGAGCTTTTGCAAGCGGTCCTTGCAAAATGTAACGCCCAGGGGCAAGACCTTCCGCGAGAAACGTGCCGTCATCATGAACGGGGATTGTTGCCGCGATCGGCATATTTTCTTTCGGCGTCTCAACCAGGTATAGAAGTCTCGGCGACGTATTCAAGATGCCGGCAGCCACTTGACCGCTCAGATGGCGCGCTTTGAACTTAGTGAGGGTCAAGTCCAGACCATCCAACTCCTGGCCGACTTTGATTCGGATCGGCGCTGCCCCCTGAAAAGTAAGCGAGTTCTTGTAGTAAATGTTGGCTTCGCGTTCGCGGAACGGCTGTCCATTCTGGTCTAAAAAGTTCGTCCCTACAGGAACATCGCCTGTTCCCGCCGGCCCGGCCATAACGAAGTAAGTCCCAGGCGCCAAGCCAGCCAACCGGTATCTGCCTTGATCGTCTGTGACTGTACCCTGCGCCGTGGCCGCGGTGGGCTGCCCTTTAATCCAGCGCCGCTTCTGCAGCCTAACCCTCGCGCCTTGGACTGGGTCGCCGTCTTCATCGACGACGCTTCCGCTAATCACAGCCTGTGGCGACATTTGGATTGGAGATAACGTCAGCGGCTTGCCGCTACCGACTTGCAGCACTTCACCCGAACCGCCAGGCCGCATCTGGCCGTAATTCGTGTCCAGGTAGCGCGCATACTCCGCCGAGACGGTGTAACTGCCGGCGGCTAGATCTTCAAAGCAGAACGCTCCTTGTAAGTCGGCAAGTAGCCGAACCGGAGGTCCGGGATCGTTCTCTAAGTCTGCGAAGACCGCTGCTTTCGCGAGTGGTTGATTCGTGAGCGCATCCACCACGGTCCCTTGAATTGCGCAATGCGGTTGTGCGGCTAAGATGCCGGCGGCGGCGAGATGACATGCCAACAGTTTCATTGTCCTAGAAGGTTCAGCGCGCGCTGCACTTCATCCGGTGGAACAATCGGAACGCCCTTTGGCAATTTGCCGTCCCCAGGCAGGTCGGCCTCCAACGCGCTCCCTTCAAGTTGGCCGATAAAATTCCTGTTCTCCAGGAGCCCCGGGTCTACGTCTGCAACGGCAAATGCATAATATCTACCGGGCGGAACATTCTTGAACGAAAAATGGCCATTCTGGTCGGTCCTAGCGAGCAGCAGCGATTCGTTGTCAAGGCGCGGCGTCTCTAAGACCAAAACCACCTGCAGTCCGCCGATAATCGGATTTGAATCTGCGGGCTGAACTAATCCGTCAATCGATCGTGCATCCGTGCCCATTAATACTTCGATCTGAGTTGTGGCACCCGTCAGGGCGATCGCCTGCCCGAGAATTTCGCGCCCGCCATATTGAATGGATTTTACGTATTCGCCCGGATTTTCAAACGAGACGCCGAATACATATTTGCTTGGCCATACATTCTCAATTTTGAAGGCACCGCCCGGACCGACGTCGCCAGAATATGGTTCGCTCGCTGGCGAATTCATATCCTTCGCGGTCACGTCCAACTCGGCGAGCGGTTGATCGCCCGTACTTGAGTGAACGGTGCCGGTTATCTCGAATCTCTTCGGAAGAGTAAGAATGATTCCGTTCACATCCGAAGTCTTGACTGTAACCGAACGCCTGGCAACTACCTGATGGTCCTCGCTGATCCAATCAATGTCATAATCTCCCGGCGTCGCCCCGGAGAAATCGAAGGTTCCGTGCTCGTCGTCAACACCCTCGTCAAGACCGCCAGGCTCGCCCCCGAAATTATGGAGATGCGCCTCCAAAGATAGACGCTGCTGATGGTCCGAGGCGGTCATCTCCAACTTGCCCCGAATGTGGAACACGGGTCCGACGGGCATCCGCATATCCAGCCCAAGCGCATCTTGTCCCGCCTGCACCTCCACCTGAGATGCGCCATCGGGGCTTCGCGAATACGGATAGCAGGTCGGAAGAACCTGCATCTCCTGGCCGCCTTGTTTCTCGACGAAGCTTTCTGAGGACGTGCCGGCGCATAGATAATAGCGCCCGGGCGTTAAGCCGGTGATGCGATACTCGCCTCGATCGTTGGTCCAAACGTCATCTGATTGGTCGTATGTACGCTCCCCACGGAGCCATTGCTGCGATACCGCGTAAACGAGGGCCTTTCGAATCGGTTCGCCATCATCATCCGTGATTTTGCCCGCGATCACCGAACAGCGAACCAACTTTACCTTTACGTCGGTCAGCTTGTCTCCTGCTTTCAAATTCAGAGTCGTGCCCGTTCCGCTCGGGCGGCGAGCGCCATATTCACTGAGCAAATAGCCCGTATGTTCACCGGTCAAGTCATAATTGCCCGCGGCAATTCCCCCCAGGTGGAAATGGCCTTCCGCGTCTGTAACTCCCATATATCCCGATGCACTGGCGCGGGAGGGAATCAATCGGATTGTTACTTTCCGCAGCGGCGCGGCCGTGACGAAATCGACGGCGGTCCCGTTTAGGGCGCATTTTTCCGGTTGAGCTTGGGAGTAAGCGAGGCTCTGCATAGCTGCCAAGATTACTTGTGCTATCAGAGGCCGGCACGCCATAGCTGAAAGTAGAACGCATTTAGATCGGCGCCGGTTTCGCCGCTCACCGCCTCAAATTTACTTGCCTACTTCGAGAATCGTGAACGAACCCGGCACGAGCGGCCCACGCCGCGGGTATCGTCCGGGCGTT
>DATBEF010000005.1:0-3050 GCA_036269625.1 Bryobacteraceae bacterium
CTCACGCCGGTCATGGCCTGGCCTTCGTAACTGGAATCCGGTTCCGCTGTCTTCCCGTCAATCTGCCAGGCCCAACTGTAGCGTCCGTTGACCATGGGAATTTCAACTTTCCAGACATCCCCATTGCGCACCGCGGGGACCGGCTTGAGACTGAAATTGCCGGAAAGCGCGACCGTCTTTGCCGCCGGCGCTCGCAGCTCGAAGCTCACATTCTCGCCGAGATGGCGCAGCAGCAAGAATTGGTGATCCGGGTCGATTCTCACGTTCCGGATTGGTCGGGGATTGCCTGTGTCCAGAGTGGTCACTTTGCCCGTGATGTGAATGGAGGTTGGCGCCATCGTGCCGGATGCGGTCTCATAGGTCAATTGGAGCGGCAGGTCGGAAAAGATATCCGGCTGGCGCTGGGTCACGATGATGTGCGAACCTTCCACTTGTGCGTCGAGATCGGGGATGTATTTGCCCGCGATCCAGGGCATAATGAACGACGACATATCGCGGCCGGCAGCATGCGACATGGCAGTGATGAAGTCCTGGTAACCCGCGGGTTGGCTACGAGGGATCTGGATGTACTCGCGCATACCGCGATCGAAAGCCTGCCGGCCCATCGTTTCTTCAAGCATGTGATATATCCATGCTCCCTTGGTGTAGTGAACGCTACCGTTGTCGGGATTTCCCAGAATGCTGTGCGCGCCATTATGGGCGCCGAGGATGTAATAGTTGTAAGCGGTCTGCCAGATTCCGTGCGCGACATCGGAGCCGTATTGCTCACCTACGAACATCCACTCGCACCATGTCGCCCAGCCCTCCCGCAGGAAATTGGCGGCGGGTCCGGTGGCCTGCATGGTCCAGCCATGCGATACTTCGTGTGCGAACGGAGCATTGGGTCCGGAGGCAGCTTCGCTTGCGGGCGACATCAACTGTTTTCCGCCGCCCTGGCCTGATACGACCAGATCGTTACTCCGATAACGGAACCCGCTTACGCCGATATCGCGTTGTTCGGCCACCGCGAAGTACGTCCCCTGCGGATTCCCAAACCGGGGACTGAGAAGGTCGAACACCTCACGCACTTGCTTCCCAAGGAGTTCCGGGGACCACTTGAATTCAGGCGTCAGAAAGGTGGCGAATTGAAAACTCCCGATCTTTGCGATGGTGGGACGCCAACCGCTGTCGTAGATCAGTGTTAGTGCGAAAGCCGGTATATCGGAATGGCCAACAATCGTGCGAACGGCGTTCTCCACGCTTTCAGTTTGGGAAATGCTCGTGGTGAGGTAATAGGCAGCCGGGAGGCGTACGGTAATTTGAAAATCGCCTGTACCGTTGGCACTATCAAAATCAAAGATGGGAAGCCACACGTCGGCATTGGCAAAGCTGCCGTAATTCTGCGCCTCGAGTTTGGCGGCTGCATCTTTGGGCGGACCTTTCGAGTCGCGGTCTTCGGCAAGTGTATAGGCAAGGAAGAGCTTTGCCTTCCGCCGCTGGGGACTTTGGAACCAGAGAACTCCTCCGCCGAACGCATACTGGACCGGCTCGCCATTCAACGTGACGGTGCTTAACTCCGCGCGATCGTTTAACCTTACGGCGAAGCCGTACTCGTTGTCCGCGGTGATGTCCAGCGTGTCCTTGACAGCGATACTTTGCGTCGGGACGATAGTGGCGTCCACCGTGTGCGACAGGATGTGGTTGCCTGTGTCAAACGGCAACTGGCGGGAAATGCTCCATCCCTTTTCCGATTTCACCGCCTCGTACAAGCCGGAGAAATGGCGCGAACGGATGGTTTCGGAACTGGAGCTTTTGTCGGCGACAGTGCCGGTCAAGAGCAGAACGGCACGCTCCGGGCCGCTCCAAATTACCTGGCCGAGGTTTGATACGCGCGTAGCATTGCGTCGAATGGCTGCTGACACTACGCCTTGTGCTCCTGGATCGGGAACGCTGTCGTCGAACTCTTGCGCGGAGCCTGTGGCAAACCGCTGGAGAACGAGTTTCGCCAGTTCGCTTGGCGTTGCCGCAGTGGAAGAAGCGGCTCCAGGAGCCGATTGGGCGTCGGCCCTAATACACCAGATGCAGATTAAGAAAAGAGTAGCGGTATATTTCATCATCGCGCGGGCGGCCCTGATAGCTGATTCATATGTTTAATGCCACAGATGTACTTGCAACAAATGTATTATAGGGCAGAATATGCACATTTATGCCAACTTAACTTGCGATGCAGCATGTTACGAAGTGCAAGAAGTGAAGACTTTCACAGTTAACCAGTAGCGTCCTTGCAACGGGCGAGGCGTTCTCATCCACTGAACTACGGAACCGGTAACTTGGTAGCGATGGCGGGATTCGAACCCGCGATGACCGCTTTGAAGGAGCGGCGGCTTAACCCACTTGCCCACATCGCCATAAAACTTTTGGCAAGGCCGGAGGGATTCGAACCCTCGATCTCCTGGTTGAGAACCAGGCGGCTTCAGCCACTTGCCCACGGCCTCACGAAAAACTCTAGCGCTGCCGGAAGGACTCGAACCCTCATCGATCCACTTACAGCCTGCTGTTTAGAAGACAGCGCTGGTACAGCAGCAAACTCCTGGTGGGCCGCCCGGAACTCGAATCCGGTTCCCCGAATTAAAAGCCCGGTGCTTCAAACCGTCAAAGCTTGCAGCCCAGAGATTGGTGGATCGTCAGAGAATTGAACTCTGCTCTCTCGATTAAGAGTCGAGTGCTTCGCCGACAAAGCTTACGATCCGCGTTGGTGGCCGTGCTGGGATTCGAATCCAGTCAGTACCCTGATCCGGGGATTATGCGAGTTATAAGTCCGCCCATGCACCATACATCTCGCGGCCACTTATGAACTCATCGAATAAGAACTGGTTGCGGAGGTGAGATTCGAACTCACGTGCTTTGGCTTATGAGACCGATCTGGGGCTAGACTCCAGTCCACTCCGCAATAGAACTCTTTTGGCGCGGCAGACGGGAATCGAACCCGCTTCGTCTCGGTAGACAGCCGAGTGCATATCCAACCTGCCCCCACCGCGTTTGGCACCGGGAGAAGGACTCGAACCCTCGTA
>DATBEF010000013.1:0-29163 GCA_036269625.1 Bryobacteraceae bacterium
GGCGCCATTCGAGGCGTCATCGCCAGCTCCGTTATCTTTCCGATGGGGTGGTTAATACTTGGGAACGGCTTCGCAGTGCGCGGCGACCGCATACCGGCCCTGATCGGCATGGTGCTGCTGACCGGATGCGTCGGCTCGACCATTGGTCTGCTGATGGGCACCGTCATCAAGCCCGATCAGATCAGCTTCATGTTCACGTTAATCTTCACGCCGCTGCTGTTCACCGGCTGCACCTACTATCCCTGGGGAGCGCTGAGCAACATTCGCTGGTTCCAAATACTGACGCTGTTGAATCCGCTGACCTACGCTGCCGAAGGCCTGCGCTATTCAATGGTCCCGCCCATCGGCGGTCACAACTTCCCAACGCTAGGAATCGGCTGGACCTTGCTCATGCTCGGCATATCCGTTGCGGCGATGTTCATCCTAGGTACGCGCACCTTCTTGCGCCGGGTAGTCACGTGAGGACGCAATGGATGGAAAGCACGATCCAGGATCTGCGGTTCGCGCTGCGAATGCTTCGCCGTAGCCCTGGGTTCACCTTTGTCGCCGTAATTTCTCTTGCGCTGGGCATCGGCGCGAACACCGCGATCTTCAGTGTGATGGACGCCTTGATGCTTCGCATGCTGCCAGTGCAGCGCCCGGAACAGCTGGTGCTCTTTGGGGACGGCAATATGTCCGGAGTAACCGATGATTTCCCACATAGGCAACAGGAGCTGTTCTCACAGCCGTTTTATTGGGAAATCCGCGGGAGAAACGACGTTTTCTCCGATATCGCCGCCATCGAGAGCATGTCCGGAGACGTTCATGGGCGATTCGACAAAGCGAGTACCGAATTGGAGCCGGTGAAATTGCAGCTTGTAGCGGGCAACTATTTCGCCATGCTTGGTGTACCTGCCGCAGCCGGGCGCGTATTGACGCCGGACGACGATCGCATGCCAGGGGGCGCTGCCGTGGCGGTTATGCGCTATGGATTTTGGCAGCGGCGCTTTGCTCGGGACCCATCGGTGATCGGCCGCTCCATCTCTTTCAATAAAACCGTTTTCACCATTATCGGTATTGCGGCGCCGGAGTTCTTTGGAACGGAAGTGGGACGGGCGCCGGACTTGTGGATTCCGTTAGCCGCGCAGGCGCAGGTCCAGCCTTGGCTTGGAGCCCCGTTGGGCGCACAGACACAGTCGCTATGGCTGATTGGGCGAATGAAGCCCGGTATCGGAATCGCGAAGGCGCAGTCTTACACGAACCTGCGATTCCAACAATGGCTTCACGAGCTTGCCGGTTCCTCACCCTCCGCGGAACGGGTTGCCGACATGCAGAAGGCCCATGTGAAGCTGACCGATGCGGGACGCGGTATTTCACGGCTGCGCCGGAAGTTTTCACGTCCGCTTCAAATCCTAATGGTTCTGGTGGGGTTGGTATTACTGATTGCCTGCGCAAATATTGCGAACCTCCTGCTGGCACGGACTGGGGCTCGCCGCCGCGAGATTGCGGTGCGTAAAGCGCTTGGCGCCCAGCGGCGAAGGCTAGTAAGCCAATTACTTTCCGAAAGCCTGTGCCTTTCCTTGGTCGGCGGATGTTTGGGCCTGATGGCGGCAACCGGCGGCGCACGCTTGCTCTTGTCGATGGTGTCGAGTGGTCCCGATCCTGTTCCGCTCCAATTGGGCCTCAATATACCGACACTCCTGTTCACCTTTGGCGTATCGGTACTAACGGGACTGATCTTCGGAATTATGCCGGCCCTCCGAATAACCAGAGTGGATGTCGGTCCGTCGTTGAAAGAAGGCCGGGGATTGACGCGGTCGCTATCGCATGGCCGTCTAGCCTCAGGGCTGGTTGCGGGGCAGGTGGCGTTAGCATTCTTCCTGATGATCGGCGCAGCTCTCTTCGTTGCCACGCTCACGAAACTCGAACAAACGAGCACTGGATTCGAAAAAGATCGCGTGCTTCTGTTGCAGCTCGATAGCGATTCGACTAATGCCAAAGGACCGGCGCTCATGGCGCTTTATCGCCGCCTGGAGGCGCGCATCCAAGGCTTGCCCGGCGTACGAGCCGCTAGCTTTTCCATGCTGACCTTCAACCAAGGCGAGTGGAATTCTCCGGTTTGGCCGCGGGGGCTATCTCATACCGAGGCGAACGCAAAATCCTTCAGCGGGAATCGAGTAGGAGCACAATACTTCGACGCGCTCGGAACGCCCGTGGTCCTGGGACGAGCTTTCGGACCACAAGATACGCCCCAATCGCAATCGGTTGCCGTCGTGAATGAGACGTTCGCACGAGATCTCTATCCGAATACTGCGGCGCTGGGCCGCCATTTCGCTCTCGGCGATCACGATGACTTCGAGATTGTCGGTGTCGTGAAAGACGCCAAATATCAGAGCCTCCGCGAACAGCCTGTTGGAGTGTTCTTCGTCTATAACGGGCAGGAGCAGAGCCCCGACGGTTTCAACGACCTGGTGGTGCGAGCGCAAGGCCGGCCTAATGCGTTGATCGGCGAAATCCGGGCAGCCATACACGCCGAGAACCCCAATCTGGCAATTTCGGACGTAATGACTCTCGCCGAAGAAGTCGACCGCTCGCTCACAGAAGAGAAACTTCTGGCAAAGCTGGCCGGTTTCTTCGGAGTGCTGGCGCTATTGCTCTCGTCCCTTGGTCTGTACGGAGTCATTGCGTATTCGGTGGCGCGCCGTACAAGCGAGATAGGAATCCGCATGGCTTTGGGTGCGCGGCCAGCGAGCATTCTGCGTGAAGTCTTGAGCGAATCGCTGGCGCTTGTTGTCTTGGGCCTGCTGGCTGGTCTACCGGTGGCGCTCGCGTGTGGACGCCTGGTCGCGAGCCAGTTCTATGGCGTCAAAACGAGCGATCCGCTGCTGATCGGCGGCGTCGCGGCGCTACTGATAATTACCGCTCTCGCCGCCAGCTTTTTGCCCGCACGCCGAGCCGCGCTTTTAGATCCCCTTGGAGCTTTACGCGAGGAATAATTACGCCTTCCAGCCAAGCGTGCGCCGAAGCCAAAGTTGGGCTCTTCAGTATAGGCCTTGATGCGTACTGGCCTCAGTTCGACGGTTTGAAAGATCGCCTGGCAACTTACAACGATTTCATTGCCGCGCGGCTGCAAAGCCGAAACATACAAGTCGTGAATCTCGGCATGATTGACACGCCAGAGAAAGCCATGAACGCGGGTCATCGGTTTAGAGAAGCCGATGTTGACGTTATCTTCCTGCATGTCGCGACATACGCGCTGTCTTCCACAGTGTTGCCGGTTGTACGCCGCGCTAAGACACCAGTCATTCTTCTAAATCTCGCGCCTGGGCCCGCCATCGACTATGAAAACTTCAATAAAATGAAGGACCGCGGACAGATGACCGGCGAGTGGCTCGCTTCGTGTCAAGCGTGTCCTGTGCCTGAAATTGCAAACGTTTTTGAAAGATGCGGCATTCCTTTCTTCCAAGTGACTGGCACGTTGCATGACGATCCAGTCGCGTGGGACGAAATCAACACCTGGATCGACGCTGTCAAAGTCGCTCAGATCATGGAACACAATCGACTCGGGCTGATGGGCCACTACTACGGCGGAATGCTCGACATCTATTCCGATTTGACACAGCATTGTGCGACTTTCGGCGGCCATATCGAAATCGTCGAAGTAGACGAGCTCGCAGCTCTCCGTGCCGAGGTAACCGCCTCGGAGATCAACGATCGGACGGATCATTTCCGCCGTGTTTTTGATGTTCAGCCCGACTGTTCCACCCAGGAACTGGACCGTGCCGCCCGGACCTCAGTCGCGCTGGATCGCCTCGTTCAAGAGCATGCCTTGGGCTCGCTGGCCTATTACTATCGCGGCCTCGGAAACGCCGCTAACGAAGATGCAATCTCGTCGATTATTCTAGGCGCCAGTTTGTTGACCGCGCATGGCGTGCCCGCCGCCGGCGAATATGAGGTAAAGAACGCGCAAGGCATGAAGATCATGGACTCATTCGGCGCCGGCGGTTCGTTCACGGAATACTACGCTATCGACTTTAACGACGACGTCGTTCTGATGGGGCATGACGGGCCGGGCCATATCGCGATTGCTCAAGGAAAGATAAAAGTTCGTCCGCTTGGCATCTATCACGGCAAGGTTGGCCAGGGCTTATCGGTCGAGATGTCGGTCAAAAACGGCCCTGTCACCCTGCTCTCCGTTGTCCAGACCGCCAATGGATCGCTAAAGCTATTAACCGCCGAAGGCGAGTCTACGGCCGGTCCCATCCTTGCGACAACGTCGAAGCGCGGGATCTATTGTTGACCATCGAATAAAATAAAGGCCGCCCGTACGCAGTATCGAACGATTCTACGTTACTGTAGGCGGGATTGCTGCGCCGTCATCACACTGATCAATGCTCTTAGTTTTTCGTCGATCGCGTCATAAGGAACCGAGCCGATCATCATTTCTCCCTCGACCGTACTGGATCGACTCTTTCCTACAATCATTGCCGGCGTACCACGTATTCCTTTAGACATTGCTTCATCCGAGCCTTGCTTGATCTTGTCCTCGTACTTCCCACTCGTCACACACTCACGAAAGGCATTCACGTCCATTCGCAAGTTTATTTGCATAATCCAGTAAATCCAACATCTCAAGATGCTCGGGATTGCCCTGCATCAGATCGTGCATGGCCCAGAACCGATTCTGCTCCGTCACACACCGTCCAGCTTCCGCCGCGCGCAACGCATTTGCATGGACCTTAATGGGAAAATCCATGCTATAGAAACGAATCTTGCCCATGTTGATGTAGTTTTTCCTTAGATCCGGTAGCACCTCCCTGAAGAACCTATTGCAATATGGGCACTGAAAGTCCGTGAATTGCACAATCGCGATAGGCGCGTCTTTCGAACCAAGAAACGGCGCGCCGGTAATGTCTACCGAAATTGTTCGGTTTCGAGGCTGCGCAGTAGATCTGGCCGCACTCTGATTACTAACTTGAGCCTCAAGCAGCTTTCGGATCTCCCGGAGCTCGTTGATCATTTCTTCTGCCTGCTTAGAGGTCAATGAGCTATCGTCGGCGCCCTTTGCAGGAAAAGCCGTGGCTGCGTCAAGACGACCGCCAGAAAGACGAAGATCGTACGCATTGTCTCGTTCCCCTCGCTGACGGCTTACTCGATGCGCTTTCCCGACGGAGTTAGCCCCAGGGGGCCGATTCTCTGCCGTATGTCAGATACAAAGTCCGTCGCAGTACGGTTGTCGTTCTCATGAAGGGTTTTCGGATCCGCAGGTCGGAAATGAATCGTTCCGTTTTCTATCTTTGCCATCCCGCGCCACAGACCAAAACCAAAGTATCGCTGAAAGCCGGCCGGGTTGGGGACCGTTGCTCGAGTGTCCTTTCTCAGAAACAGAATATACTGCTCCCCTGGTTTCACTGGCGGATCTTCAGGGATAATTTCTTCGCAGGCATCGGTCTTTCCGCCAACCTGTCCTAACGTTATATTTGCGGTACCGGGCAAGATTCCGAGCAGTGTGTCCGAAACTGAGACAACGGAATCCGTCTCGATGGCGGCCGCAATATTCGGATTTCGATTAAACGAGGGCAATACCTTGGTTATTGTTCCCTGAACGATCAACTGTGAACCCAAAATCAAAGAATCGAGACTACCAGGCCTTGAAATCAGTTCCAATTCGTCGACTGCCTTTCCAGTGGGTGGACAGGCAATGCTGGCTCCCCACGATCGTCGGTTGGAGGGCGTCGACGTCTGTGCAGCACATACAAGACCGCTAACCAGGAGAGTAAGGGCAACCATATGTCTATGCATTTTCATTCTCCATTTTGCCGAGAAGCCCGCGACTTACTCGCAGCGTATGGCCAAGTTCGTGGGCGGCGACCGACGTTGCAAACTCGCCCGGGAACTCTCCATAGAAGTGCGCGTAGGTTGTTATGTCGGTCGCATCCATGGCGATATTCACATAGTAAATTGTCAGGGCGTCCATGCACGCGCCGGTACACTCGTTTATTTGGCCGATGCAGCCCGAATTACACGACTGACTATAAATTTGCGTTAGCCCATAGGCATTCTGCAATGTATTATCATCATAGGCCAATACATCCAAGTCCTGATCCGCGGGCTGAAACGCTATCTTACTTTGGATCGCATTCCAGTTGTCGGCGGCGTCGCCCATTTCCACAGCCGAGAGAACACTTGATTGTGAAGAGTACGATACTGGCGTTTGCGGCCAGTACATTGCTTGGGTACCACCAGTGCAGAGGTCCTTGGCGACCAAGAGCGGGGGGCAATTTGAAGTAAGTTACGTCGCCGTAGACCGTGAAATCTGGCAGAGTGGGCGCATACGGGTAAACATTCATATTTAGATTTGAGGGAATAACTTGGACGCCTCCAACGTATCAATATTCGGCATAGCCGCCAACATCGCCATCCGTGTATGTACCGCTTGTTGACCAGTTACCTGCATTATCGGTCATGCGGCCGGAATGGGGGCCCATGAACGGCCCGGATGCGGTCAGCGAGCAGCAACTGTTGGAAAGGGCCATCAGCCGCTTGCCGAGTGGCGCGACCGTGATCGGCGATCGCAACTTTGGCGTGTTTTCTGTAGCCTACGCGGCCGAGAAAGAGGGTCATCCCACTTTGCTGCGCTTGACCGACGTGCGCGCGCAGCGGCTGGCGGGGAAAGCTCCAAGCAACGAGATGGACTGTTTCGTGGTGTGGAAACCTAGCCGGGACGATCGCAGAAGTCATCCCGGCCTGCCCACAGACGCCCGCGTTGAGGGGCGTTTGATCGTGCGCCAGGTCCATCCCAATAACGGCGCTAAACCCTTTCTGCTGGCCCTATTCACGACCTTGTCCTCCCCCGCCGAAGACTTACTGCATTTCTACGCGCAGCGCTGGAAAATAGAAACTGACCTGCGTACGCTCAACAAGGAACTCCACCTGGATCAATTAACCTGCTCGACTGCAGACATGGCGGCGAAAGAAATACAGATGAGTATCGCCGCCTACAATCTCGTCCGCGCCATGATTTGCTTGGCCGCGGAACAAAGTGGCCTCTCCCCGCGTGAGTACGGTTTCACCAAGGTGCGAAGGATTATCCAAATCTTCACGCCCCAATTAGCGGCTGCTACCGATCAGCATCAGACCGAGCAGGTTTTCCGCCTCATGTTGCACTACATTCAACAAGCCAAGTTGCCACACCGTCAATGCAAGCGCCCAGCTTACCCCAGAGAGGTCTGGAACAAGGGAGCCAAGTTCCCCAACCGTAGGGGCTAACAATATCTAAGCTCAAAAACTATATGGCATTAGACTCTCAGTCTGCCGCGCCCCGACTCCTCGGGACGCATGTTTCAACTGAAACCACGGAGAAATCCAGGCTAACAGAGACAAGCCCATCCATCTCCCCGGCCCGCCTAGCCGCCAACCGCACCAACGCCCAGCTCAGCACCGGCCCCACCTCGCAAGCGGGTAAGACGAAATCCTCGAAGAACGCCAAGGATGAGGCCGCGTCTCTCAGCGAGCCGAAGACTCAAAAAGTGACGGCGCTCACCGGCCGCACGGTCCTCCTCCCTCACGACGATGCCGACCGCTATGAACGCCATCTCAACCACTACCAAAAGGCCTACCTGCCCGTCGGTGAACGCGAGCTCGAACTCGTACTCGTTCAATCCCCTCGCCGATACCACCTGGCGCCTCGACCGCATCCCCGGTATCGAAGAAGCCCTCTACTTCAAAGGCTCCAATGAATTTGCTAACGAAGTCGCCGAACTCGACCCCCACTCCCGCTCCGCAATGCTTCGGATGCAAACCTATCTCGGCTACGAGCGCCAGTTGCGCAATCTTCACATTCAGGAAATGCGCCTCCACCGCCTGCTCCAGAAACTCATTGCCGAAATCAAGCAACTGCAAACGGAACGCGAGCAGAAGGAAAGGACGACCTCGCCATAGCCGCCAAGCTCTACATCGGCGCCAAACACGACCGCAAATCTTTCGATCCAACCGACTATGGCTTTGAATTTTCAACCGCTGACGTTGAGGCCTATTTGCACGGCCAGCGCGCGTCCATGCTGACCGAAAAAGCCATGTCCACGACAACCATTAGCGCCGGCAACTTCACTGTACGGCGGTTCCTCAGGGGCGCAAAGGACACGGATGCGGGCCGCGACGCAGTTTTTTGCTTATTGAGCGGCGAAAGCGGAACGGTCCACTTCTTCGGAAGTTTGAAGGGCTTCGTTGAAGCTGTACCCGAAGCCGCGCACTGAACGAATCATGATCGGACTTGCGGGATCCGATTCAATCTTCTGCCGCAGACGGAGGATATAGACGTCTACTGTACGATCTGTGACGGCGCGATCGTGTCCCCAGACCGCATCGAGCAATTGCTCACGGCTGAAAACGACCCCAGGGCGGCTCATCAGAAATTCGAGCAGCCGGAATTCGGTGGCCGTTAAGGAGAGCGCCGAGCCGTTTAATCGAACTCGGCAACTGGTGCGGTCGAGTTCGAGCGTGGCAGCCTTGAGTACGCGGGACGCAGTGGTCTGGCCGCGAAACTGAATCTTGATCCGGGCGACGAGTTCCCGAATGAAAAAGGGCTTAACGATGTAATCGTTCGCTCCCAATTCGAGGCCGACGATCCGGTCGGTTTCGGAAGCACGAGCCGTCAGAAAAATTACGGGTATGTGGGCCAGTTCCGGATGAACACGAATTCCTTTGCAAATGTCGAGACCATCGGAATCGGGAAGCATGACATCCAGGAGAATCAGATCCGGCCGCTCGCGGCGGCAGAGTTCGACGGCGCCGCGCCCGGTCTGCGCGCCAACAAGTGTAAACCCTTCTTTTTCAAGATTATATTTGAGCAAGGCCAGCAGATCAGCGTCGTCTTCTATGAGAACAATTTTCTTCATTATCTATACTCGGCTGTAACAAACACCCAATGACACCTTAACCCGGCAGACGTTACAGATGCATTACTAAATGGTGAATTCCGGCTGAAAGTGCTAGGCTGTGCTTGGGAAAAACTGAGAAAAGTCTGAGGGTGAGAGCACTCCTCGCTTTTGGCACTCGTTGCGGACTGCCATTTATCACTTCCGTATCGCAACTGACACGCGTTCCCGCGCGTTCAATAGCTTGGTGCCGGTCGGCAGCCGGTACTGCGAAAGGTTCTAGCTGTGAAACCTTCTTTAGGGGTTTGACTCTCTGGATTGTACGGACGGTTGGTTAAACTGCCGAGATTGGATTAAATAAAGAGGTTATATGAACAGGTATCTGGTATCGATGTTGTTGTTGGGCGTACCGTTGATGGCGCAGAACAGAGGTATGCAAACCACCGCAACGCACCCATTGACGTCCCCGCGAAAGGCTGCGGCATCCGGCAAGAGCCCGGCCATCTTGGGCGCCGAATATTTTTCGATTCTGCCGCACATGGTGGATGGATCCGCGGTCGGATGGACTACAGAAGTGGTGGTGACTAACACCGGAACGGATGTTGAGAGCTGGGAAGTCGACTTCTACTCTGATTCCAATCAGTCGCTGCAGTTCCAGTTTGCTGGAGTGGGCAATACAAGCAGTTTGACGGGTACTTTGAATCCGGGGCAAAGCGTCACATATACGACCACTGGGCAGACCGCCGCCAATGGCGCGCAGGTCGATGGATGGGGGTCGTTAAACGCGAATAGCGGCAGCTCAATCAGCGTTTATCAAGTGCTGGTCGATTCTCTGCCGAGCTTCCTATTCGCGTCGTCCTCCTCGACCCAGACTGGCTTCGGAATCGGCGGCTCCAGTTCGCAGCCTGGAGCGGTGATCCCATTCGATAACACCAGCGGATTCATTGACGGCTTGGCCTTTACGAATCCGGATTCCGCGAACCAGTATTCCTCAGGCGATACGCTGAACGTCACAGTTTACGACAGCAATTACAACCAGCTTGGGACCCACCAAGTGACGGTTGCGGCTGGGAACAAGGTGCTGGTCGTCATGCCGACCACCTGGACAGAAACGGCCAATCAGAAGGGAAGCCTGTACATTTATCCGCAGGGCAGCGATTTCAGCCCGATCTCGCCGCTGGCCTTCCGATTCCAGTATCTGGGAGCCGCACAGTCCTTTATCACGTTACCGGTTCTGCAGTTCTACTAAAAAGAACTTGTGATGTTTTCTTGGAGGCCGGCGCTACGACGGCCTCCATTACCCTCGATCTCATCCAGCCCCTCCCGTTCTCGTTCCCCTCCATCGTGCTTGGCCTCAAAGGCAAATAAAACATATCAAAGAAAAGTTCCTTTGCATTCCGAGAAACCTAAGGTAAGATAAACCGCAGAGTCGCCTGAGAGCTTGCCTCTCCATCCTAGTGACGATGAGATCAACAAAGCGGCATGTATAGATCCAAGCCGAACCGGCTGCTGGCCGAAGAACGGCGGCGGGAAATTTTAGGTGTTCTTGAAGAGAACGGACGCATTACCATCGACGAAGTAGTCACTCGATTTGGCGTCAGCGCGGTTACCGCCCGCAGCGACCTCGATGCGCTCTCCGAAAGCGGAGATCTGGTACGTTCGCACGGAGGCGGGATCAAACCTTTGATTGCCGCGCCAGAGCACCCTCTCAAAGTCCGCGAGAACATGAATCCTGAGGCGAAGGCGCGTATTGCGCAGGCGGCCGCGCGCCTGATCCGCCCGCTCCAGACGGTGATCCTCTGTTCAGGCTCGACTTCGGCTGAGCTGGCGCGACAGATCCGCCGAAATCCGCCTGAAAATATCACGATCATCACCTATGCGTTGAATGTCGCAGCGACGCTTTCCGAAATCCCCAACGTGTCGCTGGTGATGCTGGGCGGATTTCTGCGCCATCCCTCGACCGCATTTGTGGGACCGCATGCCGAGCAGATGATGCACTCGCTCCATGCAGACCATTGCTTTATGAGCACGGTTGGGCTGGACGCCGATGTCGGGCTGACCACGTTGGACATCATGGAAGCCCAGTTGAACCGGCGCATGATTGAATCGGCCGCCCAAGTGACCGTGCTTGCGGATTCGAGCAAGTTTGGCCATCGCAGCCTTTCGCTCATCACCGATTTTCGCGCGATTCAACGTGTAATTACTGACGTTAACGCGCCGGTTGCCGATGTAGAGAAGCTGCGCGCGCGCAGCATCGATGTCGTCCTCGTCTGACTGCCGTGTATCCCATCTCCTGGTCTCCGCCAAACTTCGCTTTGGTTTCGTTTGTTTGTTTTTCCGTTGAGCCGCCGTTTGAGCCCTGCTTCAATAGGCGTCACTTGGGACCTGCAGTGTGCCAATTGTCGGCCGGCTATCTCAAATCAGTGGAACTTCAGCCTTCAGCGCCAGTTGCCGGGCAGAAAGAAGTGCTGTCGAACGGCACGGTGGCGCCAGGACCGTATCTCCCCGGGAACCCGGCATTCACTGGAGACGGCACCGGCCAGGTCCGGTTGAATGCAACTGTGGGCCCAGCCAACTACAACGCGCTGCAGACCGGCGGCCAGCATGGTTTCGCCAATGGTCTGAATTCCTGATGAATTACACGTGGTCGAGGCAGCCGCGTCCTTCTTGCATCGC
The DNA here is from genome assembly GCA_036269625.1 of Bryobacteraceae bacterium. GTDB lineage: Bacteria > Acidobacteriota > Terriglobia > Bryobacterales > Bryobacteraceae > Bog-105. The sequence goes on from DATBEF010000013.1 coordinate 11,532, forward strand.
ATCATCGCTTGCATCGAACCATCGAAAGTTACGCCGTACACGGAAGCTCCGGCATCGGTTGGAGGCGTTACTACTGTTCGTAATGCAACCACGCTGAAACTGAACCGCCACCCTTATGAGGAAGTGTTTTCACCGCCCAGTTGCATCCGCACCTTAGAAACAGCTTGTAATTACTGAGCCGCGAACCGTGAGGGAACGGTATTTTACAGGTCCCAAGCCAGTCAACTTACAAATACGCGACTTACTTCGAAAAGAGTAAGTCGCCCTCATTTTTTATCCTTGTTTCTGAGGAGATACTATAAATAGTTCGCCTTGAGGTGAAACATGGGCTCGATGATGAATCGCAAATCAGGGGTTCATACTCATTCTGGGCGTCGCTGTCTCGTGTGGGCTTGCCTTCGGACAACTCCCGGTGCCGGTGACCGGCCAACCAAGTCGTTATAAAAGAGATCGGGCGGCCGTCGTTCTCATAATCCTTGGCATCGCTGCCCGTGCTCGATACCGTCTTGGCCGGCTCGTCGTATGCAACGCCGCGCGGGAGCGCCTGCTCCTTCAAACTGGCCATTCGCGGTATCCATCAGGGCCCGGAAACTGTGTGGTGAGTTCGGAAAAAACGTGCGTTGCGAGAACCAGCACGTCGAGATCTTTAGGAAACGCCTGCTGCAACCAAAGCGAGAAACTCATGGCATCGTTTTGGCGGTCGAGCAGCATGGAACAGCGCACGCCGGCCAGAGCTACACTTCGCTGAATGTCATTGGTAGAGGAGGAACTGCGCATGCCTTCATCGAATAGCGGCGTCGCGTCCGGACAGTGGCCGGCGAGCGCCAAGTTGATGCCCTTCTGACCCGGCGCGTCATCCGCAACGGCGGCGGACATAAAACACGCGAGCAGAACCGAGAAGCGCTTTAAACTTGCACAAATCTCATCGTGATCCGTTTCAGAGCGAACGTATGAGTCTCTTATGGCAGCTCCAGCACTACCTCATCCACATAGCACCATGCCCAAGTCTCGCCGGGCTCTTTGGACCGCATGATGGGATGTTTCGTGCTGCGGAAATGCTTGTTCGCGTGCGTGTTTTTCGAAGAGTCGCAGCATCCCACGTGACCGCAAGTCAGACAAAGCCGCAAATGAACCCAGCGGTCGCCAGTCTTCAGGCACTCCTCACAACCCTCCGTGTTGGGACTTACGGGTTTGATAACGTCGAGATGAGAGCAAGTCGGCATGCTCCATTCTCCCAACTTGATCACTGGGGAGACTCATCTCGGCGCCAGAGAAGGTTCGGTAGTAACACTTGAATGCCGTAACGAACTGGTGAATCAGAGCGAGTTACTTGAAAGAACTCTCGGCGAAGCGCGTCCTTTCAGAGTAGATGGGCATTGAAAACCGGCCGTTTCTCGACGGAGCTCAACCGCCCGCGCCCCCGCCTTTGCAATCTTCGACGAGTCGCCGCCGCGGAATCGTTCGGGCTATCGGCCTCGGCCTGATTACCGGCGCGGCTGACGACGATCCTTCGGCCATCGGTACATACGCCAGCGCCGGCGCTAAGTTCGGTCCATCTTTCCTTTGGACGGCTCCCGTCACGTTGCCGATGATGGTGGCTGTTGTTTATCTCTCCTCCAAGCTTGGAATGGTTTCCGGGGAAGGACTTTTTGCCGTCATTCGCCGGCACCGGTCGCGCCCATTCCTTGTTACCGTCCTTGCCGGTGTCCTGATCGGAAACGTCATAGAGGCAGGAGCAGATATCGGCGGCATGGCGGCAGCCCTGAACTTGCTCATTCCCATTCCCATCCGCGGGCTTGTCGTGGCAACGGGTCTGCTCATCCTGGCATTGCAGATCTGGGGCTCGTACACGTTCATCAGAAATGTGTTCCGCGTTCTCTCTCTAGCTCTCCTGGCGTACGTCGGGTCCGCCGTGCTCGCCCATCCCGGCATCGGTCAGGTATTACGAGGAACATTTGTCCCCACAATCCGCTTCAATAAGGATTTTCTCGAGATTATTGTGGCGGTGATCGGAACCACCCTCTCCGCTTACCTGTATACATGGCAATCGAACGAGGAAGTAGAGGAAAAAATCGCGGCCGGGCGAAGGCGGCTTGATCAGCGCAAGGGCGCCAGCAAAGCCGAGCTGAAGCAATCTATGTGGGACATCATCTTCGGCATGTTCTTCTCGAACACGGTGATGTATTTCATCATCCTGTCCACCGCGGCAACGTTATTCAAAGTGGGAAAGACCGATATCAACTCAGCATCCGATGCCGCGGCCGCACTCCGTCCGCTGGCGGGAAATGCCGCCGGCCTCTTGTTCGCGTTGGGCGTTATTGGTGTAGGCTTTTTGGCGGTTCCCGTGATGACCACCGGAGCCGCCTACGATCTCTGCCAAAGCGTTGGCTGGAAACATGGTTTGTATCGCAAGCCGGCCGAGGCCAAAAAATTTTATATCGCGATCACTATCTTCACGTTTATTGCGATCGGCATCAATTTCTTCGGCGTGAACCCGATGAAGGCGCTTGTTTTAGCAGGTATAGTGCAGGGTTTTTCCACGCCACCTCTCATGCTGTTGATTATGCGGATGACAAACAGCCGAGCCATCATGGGAAATCGAGTGAATGGGCGAGCCATCAACATACTCGGCTGGATCACAACGACCGCCATCTTCGCGGCCTCAGCCGGGCTCGTAATTAGCTGGTTCGTCTAGCCCAGACGCGCCTCGATCGCTGACTGTTCCCTTTCTCTATCGATCACCTCTATCGGACCGCTCTATCGGACCACGTGCGCGAGTTCCGGCACCGGTTCGCCCAGTAAACGCGCCCGCAGCGACATCAATCCCGCAAGACCGCTCAGAATCTGTTCGACGCGAACCTCCGCCCGCCAGCGCCCCTCGCCTTCGCCTACACATGACGCCACTTCGCCTAAAAACATGGCATCCTCGCACTGAACGCTGATGACGCTCGACATGGCGATTGCCTCGCTCATGCAGATTGTCAGCCGGCGCGAATTGAACGATTCGAAACAGCCGGAGATCTGCCTGCGCACTCCCGCCCCGTTTGAAGGCATTAGGACAGTGCACGTTTTCTGTGGTGTCGTATGGTCTGTGCCCATGCACGAACTTATCGGTCCCGTGTGCGGCAAACTTTAATATCGAGACAAAACGTTCAGCGCTGAAAACCCAGGCGACCCATTAAAACCGGGAATCGATCAGCAGCCACAGCGAGATTCCCACCAAAACCGGCAGCAATATCTCCAGCCACATCCGGAGCGTTACCCGCTTTTGTCTTGGAGCATACCCCTGCCTTTGCCGGGTCCGGATGTTCTCCGCTAAGCGCGATTGGACGTCGCTTGGCAAACCCTGTAGCGCCCGCACTAACTCCTCTCGCCCGCGCCGGTCCGCGATCAGGATCGTCGCTGAATTCATCCCACTCGTCGATTGATGCAATTTGCGCCGCAGCCGCGCTGGAACCTCGGCTACCGAACGGTACACCCGGGTTTCCTTCTTAGTCGCAATGAAAATCGTGGAGGTTTTCGCTGTAAGCCGTGGCATGCAAAGAACCGCTCAGTCCCAGCCGCAATACGCCGAATTAAAGTTTACCCTAGTCGCACACTGGCTCTCCGGTTTGTCGCGCCCCGGCGGCTACACTAAAGACTAGTTTGAATCGGGCGACGGTCCGCATCCGTCCCCGTCCCTGTGAGGATAGGATTTATGAAAGCTTTCCGTCTTGCCGCATTGGCGCTAGTCTGCTCTACCTGTTGCCTGGGAGCAAGTAAGGAAATTGTCGAACTGCAACGCGATGTCGAACTGTTGCAGGATCAGATTAAAACCATTCAGCGCACTCTGGACGAAAAATTCGCCCAGTTGCAGACGCTGCTGCAGGTGTCGTCTGACACCACGAAAGACACGAACACCCAACTGCACGATCTGGGAACCTCGGTCAGCAGATCTGTTGGCACTCAGCTTGCGCCCGTCACCAATCTAAATCAGCATGTTGAATCGGTTGGCGAAGACGTTCGCGCGCTGAAGGATTCGCTCGCCGATGTCGAATCCCGCCTCGATAAGCTGGATGCCAAGATCACCGACGTCCAACGAACCATGCAGATCCAGCAGAACCCTCCGCAAGCGCCGCCGCCCTCCGGTTCTACCGACCAGCCGGGCGCCATGCAGCCAGGCGCAACCGGCCAGCCTGGAATGCCGGGCGGCCCCGTCGCGCCTCCTCCTGGTATGAGTGCCGATCAATCCTTCACGGCCGCGGTCCACGATAACCAGACCGGTAATAATGAATTGGCCCTTAAGGAGTTTCAAGATTACCTCACCTATTTCCCTAATACCGCGCTTGCCCCGAACGCGCAGTACTATATTGGCGAAATCAACTTTAACCAAGGTAATTACAACGACGCCATCAGAGCCTTCGACGCGGTTCTTGAGCGCTACCCCGCGGGTCCCAAGACCCCGGACGCTCACTATATGAAAGGCCGCGCCCTGCTCAAGAGCGGCCAGCGCACTCGGGCCGTCCAAGAGTTCCGGGATCTGATCGCGAACTACAAAGGAACCAACGCAGCACGCAATGCGCAGGACCAGTTGCGCCAATTGAACGCTGCCGCGCCCCCGCGCAAGCATTGATCCTGAAACCACCGGGTAATACCCCCGATTGAGGCGTCCTAGTACTTACATTCTCCAAGAAAACCTGCCATCCTATGCCGAGGGTTGCGGCCTGCGTTTCCTAACAAGGTCTCCTTGTCTGTGGCCAACCCGCTAGAGGAAGAAAGCCCTCCATCGCGCCGTTTGGCCCTATTTGTGCTCGGTGTGAAATGGTTCGGTGTCGATTGCGATATTGGAGCCCGTTATGTCAGACCATTGGACGCTAGAAGTTCTTCTTGACGCGAATTGGGAAACGGTGGAGTTCCCGTCGCGCGAGGCTGCGGTGATGACCGTCGGCAGCCTTATCGATGACTATTGGGACCGTATCGAAATGGCGCACTTAATCACGCCCGGATCGGACCTCGTAGTAGTCAACCTAAATGAATTCAGATCCCGCCGCGTTCCACCAGGCCACGCCGCGCCCCAATCCTTAGATTCCGAACCCCGTTCCTTAGCCTGAACTGCTATCCTGTCGGGCACGACCCCGCATGGCCGCGCTCCTTCAGTCTCTGCCCCGTATTTGTGTAGCGCTAGGATGTACCACCCCGACGGAGTTGAGTCAATCGGCGAATCGTGAGTACAAGGATGGGGGCGCCTTTCTTGAATTCCGATTAGATTACTTGCCCGATCCCGCTCGCGGGGTCGCGTTGATCGCGGATTTGCTCAAAACCTATCCCGATCTGCAGATCCTTGCCACCTGCCGGCATCAGAGTCATCATGGCCACTTCACCGGGGCATCCGATCGGCAATTTGAAATCCTCACCGATGCTGCACTTGCCGGCGCCGTCGCGCTCGATATCGAGGTGGAGACCGCCGAACCCGCAAAGTCGGCCGTTGCCGCTCTGCGGTCCTTGGCGCCGCTCATCGTCTCCTACCACGATTTCGAAAAAACGCCGGCGCTTGAACCCGTTTTCCGCCGGCTCCACCGAATTTCCGCCGACGCTTACAAGATCGCCGCAACCGCACGGAAACCCAGCGACAACCTGCGGCTGCTCAACTTTGTTCGACAGCCTCGCGAGATCGTTTTGATCGCCATGGCGATGGCCGAAATGGGCACGCCCAGCCGCATCCTGTCCCCAGCCATGGGCTCGTTGTTCACCTATGCCGCACCTATCGGCGCGGATGGAACGGCACCCGGCCAGATCCCCGCGTCTCTCCTGCGCACTCTCTACCGCATCGACAAATTGGGCCCGCACACCCGGATTTTCGGTGTCATTGCCGACCCGGTCGCACATTCCAAATCACCCTATATCCACAACCGCGCGCTGCACGCGCTTCGCATCGACGCCGTCTATCTTCCCTTCCGCGTGGGCCCTTCGCAACTGCGCGATTGGATGACTTTCGCCGCGGGTCTCCCGGTCGCCGGATTCAGCGTCACTATCCCGCACAAACAGCGCATCCCGCGCTATCTCGATGTCATTGAACCGCTCGCAAAGCGCATAGGCGCCGTCAACACGGTCTGGAGAAAAGCCGGCAAATGGCGCGGCGCCAACACCGATACTGCTGGCGTTTTAGAGCCTCTTCGCCGCCGTCTTCGTCTACCCCACGCCTCCGTCTTGATTGCAGGATACGGTGGCGCAGCCCGGGCGGCCGCTTATGCTCTAGCGGATGCCGGAGCTAAAGTCACCATTACGGGCCGCAACCTCAAGTCGGCGCGAGTGCTGGCCGCTGCGGTCAAAGCCGAAGCCATCCCGCTCCCTACCGCTTGCGCTCAACACTTCGACGTTCTGATCAACGCCACGCCCTCGGGGATGCATCCCCATCCCAATGCTTGTCTGTTCGATGGCCCGATTCCCGCTGCCCTCGTGTTCGATATGGTGTACAACCCTAATGAGACACTTCTTCTCCGGCGCGCCAAAGACCAGGGCTGCGAAGTCGTTCATGGCTCGGAGATGCTGCTTGAACAAGCCGTCTGTCAGTTCCAAATTTTCACGGGACTCACTGCCCCGCGCGATATTATGCGCCAAGCCCTCGACCAAGCTTCTTAACAGGGTCAGGCGTCCCTTGGTTTAGGCCGCGTGCGATCTTTTCGATTTCAGCTGCTTGAGCACCGCGTCTCGAAGACAACGAACTGCTGGAGCCAAGCGGCCGACGTTTTTGGAATGTAGCAACCACACGCACTGTACCGGAGAGAAGTTCTTCACTTTGACAAGCTTGATTTGCCTCCGGAACGTCGAAGACTGAAAGATTTGTGGAGTTGCAAAACCCAGGCCGACGCCCTCTGAAATTAGGGAGAATTGCAGTTCATATCCTTCCGCTTCCGCGGCAAGAAGGAAGGGCAGCCCGCGCTGGCGAAATTGACTTTCGATCAATCGACGCCGCCGCATCCGTGCGGCTTCGAATTTTGGCATCGGAAGCAGGCAGACTTAGCGTTACTGCAGTGAAATGTTTATTTTCCACTTCGATTCGTTTCACGAATTGACGAGCCAAGTGCTTCCGTTCCTTCAGACTCAGAAACTGATATTCGGCAAAGACTGAAGCAATCAGTTGTGCCGTCTCTCGGACGTTTGCGGTCGACCGTAGCGCTTTCTGCTGCTGATCCTTGCTCATCAGGGCGCTCCAACTCCGTATTTCGGAATCGATACGGCGCGCTTCGGTGGCTACCTCCTCGTCTGAAAACACGCCCTTCAACGTCAGACTGAGCAATCGCTGCTTCTCTGCCTTTAACCGCTCCAGCTCCATCGCGGCTTTCGCCACCATTTCGTCGATTGGGGACCGCTCCAGCGGCTCCAGCGCCTTTTCGATCAAGGAACCCAAGACAGTTGGCTGCAGGAACATCTCCGAGATGAGCGCGTTCAGTGAATAATCCGTGACTTCCCGGCTCAGCTTGGGCGCGCCGCAACCCGCTCCGCCTTTGTGCTGGCTCCGGCAGTAGTAAATGTCCAGCCACTTTTGCCGCCTGCAACGCCCGGATCCCTTGCTGTACATCCGTTCTCCGCACCTGCAATAGAGCAGACCGGAAGCCTCAAATCTGCTTTCTTCGGACCGCGAGCTGATCCAACTCTTGCGGCGTTGCCCGAGAATCGCTTGCCCTTGGGCGAATTGCTCTTCGGAAAGGAGTGGCTCAATATTGAGCTTGACCTGCAACGGATCCACGCGCCGGATCTTTTTCCGATCCGTCTGCCGGCCGTTCCGCGAGGGGCGCTTTTCTCCACGTTTGTGGCTATACACCCGATATCCCGTCCAGATCGGGTTGCGCAGTTGGTTATACAGCGCGCGATCGGAGGCGTACCCCAGTTCCTTGGCAATCGACAGCACGCTCCGATTCGTCGTGACCAGGAGGTCGAAAGCCATTTTGATGCGGGTGGCCCAGGGCTCTACCCAGCTCCACTGCCCAGTTTTGAAATCAAAATCGATGCCTTGCGGCAGCGTGATCTTGGCATTGGCACACCGGCCTCGCTTTCGGTTCTCCTCCTTGGCCGTTTGCGTGTTCCGCAAGATGCGTCTTCGATCCAAACCCGCCATCATGCCGGAGACCAGCGCTTCCATGAAGCCGCTGTCCTCGTGCACATCCAGCCTGGAAGAAGGAGTCCAGATGAGCTTTCGTTGCTTCAGAAAGTGGTCGTAGATGCTGAACGAGGAAAAATCGTCGGGCCGCATCAGCCTGTCAATGGCTGCGACCACCACGCCATCGACATCCGGAAGTGAGCGAAGGAGTTCGAGAAATTCCTGGCTTTCCAGTACTTGAGTTCCACTCACGTCCGTGATCTCAACTGTCCGGACGATCTCCAGATTCCAGCGTTCCGCGCAGACACGGATCTCTTGGCGCTGGCGCAGCAGCCCAGCGCGTCCTTCTTGCGCCTGCTCTTCCGTTGAAAGGCGGCAAAAACCGATCGCGCGAAATGCGCGAGCAACTGCACCGGTTTCGAAGCTCACGACTGGATTCTAACAATCAAATGCGATGAGCTATTGCTGTGGAGCGAGCCGGAGCGCCATTTCTGCTGCACATCGTCATTTTATCCGGCAGTTGATGTGTGAAGTTAGTCAAAGGAGCCGCGTTTGTTGCTTTTTCGAGTGCCAGCTTCCCAAGCTTGACACGGGGGTTCGACTCCCCTCTCCCGCTCCATGTTTTCAATCGGTTATGGGACTAAGCCAACATCCCAGAGCCTGCTTATTGAACTAACGAGATGCCGCCGGACCTGCGAAACGCCCAGTTTTATTGATGTTCTCGTGCGTGAATGCAGCTATCCAGGCTGGCTTTCGCGGAGTCCAGAATGTGCTGCCCGCTCTCTTCGCACGGCAGTTACTAAACCCTTCGCGACCACAGCGGATCTATGTTATTTCGATCCCTACTTTCCGAGTTCCCGACCATCGTCGGCAATCCACTCCCTCTCGGCATCACGCGGCCTAATCGGGCGCTCGGAACAGGATGCTTGCCGTCTTCCCGACATTCGCTCCGAAACTTGCCGCGGGAGTTCCCAAGCGCCGTTCGGTGGTGTTCGTAAGCACTGGCGAGATGGGATATAGCGCGGTTTGATTCTGGCTCTAGAGAACTGGCGTGCGCTGAATGCTAGCGAGTCCAAAGAACGCACTCACGGCGCGCCTTCGACTCGTTTCACCTTGATAGAACCGTCCAGATTGGCGAACGTGCGCCGCTCGTCTAGCCCATTCCAGCGCATCCAGAGTTCGATGATAAACAAACGTGGCGCTGCCTTGTATTATTAATGGTTGTCGCCAGAACCAAGCGACGAACGGAGATGTTTCGGTTGGCCACGAGCAAGAACTGAAACGGATCGAGCATTCTCGGCATTTGCTTCCGATTCTCTCAACCATATCCTCAGTCACAAACCGGCTGTCAATTCAATCGGTTCCAATTTCCGGGCCATACGGGAATCGAAGATTCGGTCGCTGAGTATCGACAACGAATCGCTTCAGGACTTACCCGGGAACTTGATCTTGGGAATCCTGGACACCGCTGAAACTCGGAGGCCGCCGACGGTAGAAAATGGGTGTATAGTGTTTTGGCGGTCTCACGAGTGCGATGCAGCCTTGCGCGCGCGAGAAGATTTCGAATACCACGCCGCGCCAGTGAGCCCGCGCAAGCCCTGTATGGATCCCAACTAACTCCAGTTTGACGAAAGGAGACTCAATGAACTCAACCAACGATAACGCCAATCTTCGTGGAAGAGCTTCCGGTGAGAGCTGCCAGAGCGATCAACCGATGCGCCTCGCCGACCGCGTGCTTGGCGCAAGGCGTCATATCTGTGCCTTCTTCCACAACCTCGACGAGGAGTATCGGGTACTGCTGCCGTTTATCAAGGAAGGCCTCGATCGCGGTGAAAAGGCCTTCCACATCGTCAATCCCAAGCTGCGTGGGGAACACCTTAAACGGTTGAGGTCGGCGGGCATCGATGTCGCCGCGGCGGAACAGACCGGCCAGTTGGAGGCGCGAAATTGGGAGGAGGTTTTTTTGCGAGAGGGCGGGCATTGCGGTACGGACAGAATGATTGCCATGGTACAAGAACTCGTCGAGCGCGGCAGACAGCAGGGCTTCCCGCTGACGCGGCTCATTGGCCACGCGGAATGGGTTGCGGGAAATTGGCCCGGCGATTTCGTCGAGTACGAGGCGCGGCTGAACTATGTTTTGCCCCAGTATAAAGACACCGTGATATGCACGTACGACCTCGCCAACTTCGGCGGAAACATCCTCATCGACGTAATCCGCACCCACCCGATGATCATCATGGGGGGAGTCGTGCAGGAGAATCCATTCTTTGTTCCCCCGGATGAGTTCTTGCAGGAAAGGACCCAGTCCGTGCATAGGGAGATCAGGCATTAACGACGGAAGTGGAGATACAAAGCAGAACCGATGAGGTGAGGCGCCTCAAGGGCTGCATCACTGATTTAGTCAGCGTGCTAGCTCTTCCCGCAATCTGGAGCGGCCGTGAGGACCCATCGCTGATTGTCGCTACGCTGCTAGACGTGTTGCTCGGCCTGCTGCGCCTAGACTTCGTCTATTTCCAATTGCGTGATTCGTTTGGCGGCGGCGCGCCGATCGAGATGATCCGGTTAGGTCAACGCCGAGGTTTGACGGCTCAGCCAGAGGAAGTCGGTCGAGCCCTCAACAATTGGTTGACAGACGACCCATCCAGCTCGCGTTTGGTGCTCCCGAATCATGTGGGGAAAGGGAAGATCTCGACCGCCCTCCGTCGCCTCGGACTGCAGGATGAAACAGGGGTCCTAGTAGCGGGTTCAGCGCGATCCGATTTTCCCAACAAGGACTGAGAGGGTCGTACTGGATGTCGCGGTGAACCAAGCGATGATGGGGCTCCACGAGACTCGGCGTTTAATTGAACAGAGGCAGATCGCGCTGGAACTCGACAATCGGGTTGCCCAAAGGACTAGAGAACTTGCCGAACGAGACGCAAGAATCCGACGGCTGGTCGATGCCAATATCATCGGAGTGTTCATCTCGGATCTGGAAGGCCATATCCTCGAGTCCAATGACGCCTTTCTCAAGATAGTGGGATATAGCCCGGAAGATCTGGTGTCGGGACGAACCCGCTGGACAGATCTGACCCCCACCGAGTGGCAAGCCGTTAGCGAACAGGCACTGGTCCACATCAAGGCGACCGGGACCTGCGAAGCCTTCGAGAAGGAGTATTGCCGGAAAGATGGCAGCCGAGTGCCGGTGCTGATCGGAGCCGCGGGGTTCGGGGGAAACTCATTTGTGGCGTTTGTGGTCGACCTGACCGCGCGAAAGCGAGCTGAGGAAGCCGTCCGCCAAAGCGAAAAACAGTTACGGGATGTGATCGAAACCATGCCGGTGATCGCCTTTACTACTCTGCCTGATGGGTGCATTGAGTTCGTAAATCGACGTTGGATCGAATACACGGGTTTGAGGGCGGAAGAGGTAGGCTTCTATCGGCAGCTCATAGTTCACCCCGAAGACAATAAGGGACACATTAAGAAGTGGCAAAGATCTCTTGCCTCGGGCGAGCCGTTCGAAAACGAAGTGCGCCATCGGGGTGCTGACGGCCAATATCGTTGGTTTCTGGTTCGGGGTGTGCCGCTGCGGGGCCAGGATGGAAGTATTCTCAAGTGGTTTGGGACCCTCCCGGATATTGAAGACCGCAAGCAGGCCGAACAGAGACTCCGGTACGAAAACGTCGTTCTGCGTGAGGAGATCGATAAGGGATCCATGTTCGAGGAAATTGTCGGCACCTCAGCGGCGCTGCAAGGCATACTTGCGCGGGTCGCCAAAGTTGCCCCAACCGACTCCACAGTGCTGATCACAGGACAGACAGGTACCGGCAAAGAGCTCATCGCTCGCTCAATCCACAAAAAGTCTCAGAGATCCGGGCGAGCTTTCGTGAGCGTGAACTGTGCCGCACTGCCACCATCGCTGATTCCATCGGAGCTCTTCGGTCACGAGAAGGGAGCGTTCACGGGAGCCACGCAGCGCCGGCTCGGGCGTTTTGAGCTGGCTGATGGCGGAACAATTTTCTTAGATGAAGTAGGCGAACTTCCGCCGGATACACAGGTAGCGCTGTTGAGGGTACTTCAGGAACGGGAATTCGAACGACTCGGCGGAGCCCAGTCCATCCACGTGGATGTTCGCGTCATTGCCGCCACCAACCGCGATCTGAAGGCTGCAACAGCCACAGGCAGCTTCCGCCAAGACCTCTATTATCGACTCAATGTATTTCCCATCGAAGCGCCGCCACTCCGTGAGCGTAAAGATGACATTTTGATGCTGGTCGAATATTTCGTTCAGCGCTACGCGAGTCGAACAGGAAAGAATATCCGATCGATTGATAAGAAGGCGCTGGAACTCTTGCAGTCCTACGATTGGCCAGGCAATATCCGCGAGTTACAGAACATAATTGAGCGATCCGTAATTCTGAGCTCCGGCGATATTTTCTCAGTCGATGAATCCTGGCTTTCCAAAGAATTGACTCAACCGGCGCTTGGCGTTCAAACCTCGCAGCTTTTCACGGGTGAGCCGCGGAGCGAACGAGAAATTATCGAGGCCGCGCTAGCCGAGACGAGAGGCCGGGTCTCCGGAGCATCAGGGGCGGCGGCCAAACTTCGCATTCCAGCATCCACTCTTTACCACACGATTAAAGCCCTAAAGATCGACAAGAAGAAGTTCAAGTTCCGGTGAGAGTTTCATCGGTCCCACCAGATTTATCAAAATTGCCAGATTTGCCCAATTTGCCTCTTTTCGCCTTGTGGGAATGGATCTGTCTGCGGTTTGTCCCCTGTTTTCAGCAGATTACGAATGGCTCGTAGTTTGCTCTTTGAGAGTTGAACGGCGACGGCGGATTTAATTAGCAGAAGGTGGCCGCCGCGGGAAAGAAGATGTAACATGCCGACGCTCTCATTACTAGATCCCACCAAGACTGGAATGCAAGCCGAGAATCTGGAGAAAAAGCTTCGTCACCTCATCATTGGACAGGACGAAGCGATTCACCAGATCGTCAGGGCTTATCAGACTTTTCTCGCGGGGCTCTGCCCGGTCGGCCGACCGATCGGAAACTTCTTGTTCCTAGGCCCTACCGGTTCCGGGAAGACACGCACAGTAGAAGCCACCGCGGAGGCGCTCATCGGCAATCCGCGAGCAGTCATCAAAATCGACTGCGCCGAGTTTCAGCACAGTCATGAAATCGCCAAGCTGATCGGTTCGCCCCCAGGATATCTCGGGCATCGCGAAACCCATCCCCTGTTGAGTCAGGAAGCTCTCGATCAGCACCATACGGACAGCGTGAAGCTCAGCTTCCTGCTCTTTGATGAGATCGAGAAGGCGAGTGATGCCCTCTGGAACTTGCTCCTCGGAGTCCTGGATAAAGCCACGCTGACGCTGGGCGATAACCGCAAGGTAGATTTTTCGAAAGCCCTGATTTTCATGACAAGCAATATCGGTGCAGCTGAAATGAGTTCCCTAGTTACTTTCCCACTTAAAATTCCGCATACAAGCCCGTTGGTTTCATAGGTGCGCTGCCGGGCAGGTTGTTGAAGCGAACATGCCCTCTGCCGAGAGACCGCGCCGGCAAGGTTTCGGCGGAATGGCAGTCGCTCGACGCTAGAACATTTTGTGTAAAAAATGTATTGACTTGTTTCTAGGTTTATGTATCATCAGTATAGATGAAACGAGAGCAGGCCATCCGCAAACGCGATAAACTGGCAGCCCAACTCTCCTCCGCCAGCGGGGTCCTGCGCGGCGCGCTGCTCCAGCGCACTGTCCATCACTCCTCAGGATGTCTGAAGTGTGCCCGCGGTGAGGGCCATCCGCTTTGGGTCCTCACCGTGGGTTATCCCGGCGGAAAAACCGCCAGGTGAGTCTGCGTCCCGAGCAGGTTCCGCAGGTTCGGGAAGCGCTCCAACACTATCGCGATTTCAAGCAGACTCTGGAGGCCATCAGTGAGCTGAATCAGTTCCTGCTGCGTCTGGACCGCGAAGAGTCCAAGGAACAGGAGCGCCAGTCATGATCGCCTCCCGTCGCCTCCAGAGAAGCTTCGCCGATGGCTTCATCGCCGAGGCGGTGGAGGATCTCTGGGAACCCTGGATGCGCCACGCAGATACCGCGTTGGAAGATGACACCCTGCTGCTCATCATCCAGCAAGAGTTGGCCAAACGCTGCCAGAAGAGCAAGACTCGTGGACGCAAGGCGACGTCGGCCGAGGTTGTGCTCAGAATGCTGCTGCTGAAGCACGTGCGCGACTGGAGTTACGAAGTGCTGTCGCGGGAAGTGCGCGCCAATCTGGTCTATCGCGAGTTCACTCGCATCGGCGGCGGCAAGGTTCCGGATGACAGGACGATGGGAAACCTGGCGCGCCAACTGGGGCCAGAGGTGGTCAAAAAAGTGCACCGGCGGGTGGTGGAGATCGCGCAGCAAAACAAGATCGCCACGGGCCGTAAGATGCGGGTCGATACGACAGTGGTAGAGACCGATATCCATTATCCGACCGACAGCTCCTTGCTGGGTGACGGCGTGCGCGTCCTGACACGCATCATGAAGAAAGTCACGGCCGTGGCCGGCAAGGCTGGTACGCAGCTGCGCGACCGCAGCCGTTCCGCCAAGTTGAAAGTTTTGGCGATTGCTCGCGCCAGCCGGAACAAAACGGAGCAAGGCCGACAGAAGATGAAGAAGGCCTACCACCAACTCCTGGAAATCGCCAGCCGGGTTACCGGGCAAGCTAAGAAGTTTTCGCGTGAGATTGCCAACCGCGTCAAGCGCGGCAATCTATCCGTAATACACAAAGCCAGGAAGCAACTGGATGAAATGATTCCGCGGGTCCAACAGGTGCTGCGCCAGACACGGGAGCGAGTGCTGCGCGGCAACACCAAGGCTGACGGAAAGCTGCTCAGCATATTTGAGACGCACACCGAGGTGATCCGCAAGGGCAAGGCGCACAAGCCCAATGAGTTTGGCAAACTGGTCCTGCTTCAAGAGGCGGAGAATCAGATTGTCACGCATTTCCAAGTGTGCGAACAGCGACCGGCCGACTCCACCTTGCTGGAAGGATGTCTGGAGCACCATCGCGAACAGTTCGGACGAGCCCCGGAGCGTGTGGCCGCGGATCCCGGATTCTTCTCAGCCGCCAACGAATCCAAGGCCCACCAGATGGGAGTCAGCCGGGTCTCGATTCCGAGTCACGACACCAAGAGCCCCGCGCGCAAACAGCGGCAGAAGCAGCGTTGGTTTAAGGAACTTCAGAAGTGGCGCACAGGCTGTGAAGGCCGCATCAGTGTTCTCAAACGCCGGCATGGGCTGCGGCGATCGCTCTATAAAGGGTCGGCCGGCATCCAGCGCTGGGTCGGACTTGGCGTGATCGCCGACGATCTCATTCATATCGGTACCCACTTGGCCGAACAAGCACGCCCGCGGTGAGATTCCTGGTAGTCCACCACCCCCTACACCCCTTCATCCCTTCCCACCTTACCCTGCAACAGTTTTTTGAATCGCACTCCATCCAACTCCAAAAGTTCTATCGAAAGTTGCCAACCCCGGACAGAATTTTCCCGAGAAGGCGCCCAAGTTGCTTTTTTGAATTTTAAGTCGGAAAGTAGTTAGTCGGAAGCTGGGCTTCCAGGTTTCCGCGCCGGAAGACAGCGGTCGCGATGCGAAACTCGGAGCTCGGCTTTCGCGCACCGGCGTAGACGCGGCGCGCCGGAAGTTTACGCCCGAATTTCTCAACCGATTAGACAAAATTGTGGTCTTCAAGGCGCTAGTGTCCTGCTTCCGAGATAGCTAGACAACGGCGGACCTTTCGAATGATCTGATCAGCCGAGGCAACCCAGGTAAACGGTCTGGCTTTTTTGTTGCGAGCTTGAATGTAATCGGTAATCGCATTTACCAGCGCCGGGACACTGGGGAAAGTGCCCCGCCGTATACGTCGCTGAGTGATCTCGGCGAAAAAGCGTTCAACTAAGTTGAGCCAGGAAGAACTGGTAGGAGTGAAGTGCAGGTGGTAATTGGGCCGTTTGGACAACCAGGCTTTCACCACTAGATGCTTGTGCGTTCCGTAATTATCCAGAACGAGGTGAAGTTGCTGGCCGTTCACCACGCTTTCATCGAGTTTCTTTAAGAATTTCAAAAACTCCTGATGCCGATGGCGCGGCGAACAATGGCCGATCACGGTTCCATCCAGTACGTTCAGAGCGGCAAACAAAGTTGTCGTTCCATAGCGACGATAATCGTGCGTCTGCCTCTCGGGTAGGCCTTCGCGCAGCGGCAAAATCGGTTGGGTACGGTCGAGTGCCTGAATCTGACTCTTTTCATCCACGCTGAATACTAAAGCGTTTTCCGGTGGATTCCTATACAGTCCAACAATGTCCCTCACCTTGGGTACGAACTCTGGATCCTGGCTGGCCTTGAACTTCTCCACCCGGTGCGGTTGCAACCGATGAGCTCGCCAGATTCGGTGAACGGTGGTGTCACTCACTTTTTGCGTGGCAGCCATCGTGCGCGTACTCCAATGCGTGGCATTCCTGGGCTTGGTCTTTAACGTAGCCTCGACAATGGCGGCTTCTTTTTCGGCGCTGATGCTTTTCTTCCGCCCGGATCGCGGCGCATCCGTCAAAATCCCTTCGATACCGCAGTCCACAAAGCGCTGTCGCCATTTCAGGATCGTCGTCCGCGTCGTAGACAACCGTCCCGCCAACTCATTGTTGGAAACACCGTCCGCCGCACCCAATACCACGCGAATACGAAACGCCACATTCTGCGGAGTGCTGCCGGCACTGACTAGTTGTTCCAATAGCGACTTCTCCTCGGCGGTGATGGCAATCGCGTCGGCTGGATTCCACATGAGCCCAGCGTAAAGCCATCTCTTGCAATTGTCCAGCTATTTCAGAAGCACAACACTAGTGGCCTGTCGCAAAGATAGTATTACCGATGTGCCGACCGGCGTCTGAGTACTTCCAGCGGAAAAGTTTCGCGTGGGCGGAGTAGGCGCGAATATAGCGCCGCAGCTTGCGGGCCAAATCGGAAACGGAAGAAAAGACACCTCGCGCGATGACTTCGCGTTCGATGCGTGAGAACCAGATTTCAACCTGGTTGAGCCATGACGAGTAAGTGGGTGTGAAGTGCAACTGCACGTTTGGATGATCGGCGAGGAAGTCGTGCACCAATTGGGTTTTGTGCGCCGAGAGGTTATCCAGAATAATATGGATCGCTTGCTTGCCGGGTCGGCTACAGACCACTTCACCCAAGAAGGCGACGAACTCTGCGCTGGTGTGCCGGGCGGCGGTCTTTCCGTGAACCTTTCCGGTTCTGGTGTCGAGAGCTGCGTAAAGCGACAGCGTGCCGTGGCGGTAATATTCAAAGCCGTGGCGCTCGGCGCGTCCGGGACTCAGGGGCAAAACCGGATCGAGCCGATCCAGCGCCTGAATGGCACTCTTCTCATCCACACAAAACACCGCAGCGTGTTGCGGCGGATTGAGGTAAAGACCGATGATATCGGCGGCTTTCGTCTCGAAATCCGGATCGTTGCTCGCCATATAGCGCTCCAGCCGGTGCGGTTTTATCTCAGCTTCCCGCCACACCCGGTGAACCAA
>DATBEF010000019.1:0-30280 GCA_036269625.1 Bryobacteraceae bacterium
CAGATTTACATAGTTGTGGATAACAAAAGAGCAAACCGAGAATACTCCGATTAGTGCACCGAAACGCGCGCCTTCGGTAACTACAGAGCCGCCCCGATATAACATTGCGTAAACCACCGCAAGCACCAGCATGGCCACGAACATGGCGGCCATACCAGCCGGCATTACGCCCTTGATGGACTCCTGAGACCGGTAGACGGCGGGATATTTACTAAACTCATTACGAAGCGGCGATAGGCCGAACGCCAGAGCGCCGAGCACAAAGTACGCCAGGGTGGCGCCGAGGGCTGAGAGCACCATACGTGAGATGTTCATTTGCAATCCTTTCTCAAGCCGCAGAGCGGTTCCCAGATCACTCCGCGGCGACCAGAGCCTGGCTTGCTGTCAAAGAGTCGAGCTTGTCCAATGACTCGACTGTCCCTTGGGAGACGGTGTTGCAGAACACTTCATCCGGACATCCCTCATGCGTAAGAACCAATTTTGTGCCTTTGCCGTGCTCAAAGAATTCGACGGTCACTTTAGTAACTGCATAACCAAAGCTTGCATGATAGATAATCCGTTCGGGTTCCACGATTTCGTCGTATGTGCCGCTGAAGGTGAACTCGCACGCGCCGCCGATTCGCATTTTTTGGGTGAATGAACCGCCGGCACGAAAATCCATCTCGATCTCACATTTCGTGGCCTCTTTGCACCCTGACCATTGCCGTAGCTTTTCGGGCTTCGTCCACCAGGCAAACACAAGCCGGCGGGGAGCGTCGAAGACCCGCGTGATTTGGAGCCGATTACCGCTGACTTTTACCTCGGACTTCATGTTTCTTCCCTTTCTTTGTTTCGTTTTTCAGCAATTCGTCGAGCGCGTCAAAGCTGGAATCCCAGCCTGCCGCGAATTGAGCGATCCACTCCTGGGCCTGTTTGAGTCCCGCGGCCCGAACCCCGATGAGGTGGACCCGTCCCTCCCGCCGGCGATGGATAAGCCGGGCGTTCTCGAGTACACGGAGATGCCTCGATATGGCCGGCAATGAGATGCGAAATGGCTTAGCGAGGGCTGTAACCGGGCCTTCTCCGCGGTTCGAAAGCCGCACGAGGATGCGGCGGCGAGTGGGATCGGCAAGAGCCGCGAAGATGGCCGTGATCTTGTCCTGACGCTTAACCATCGCGTTAAGTGTAAGGGCTGGCTCGAATCCTGTCAAGATGCTTAAAGGGCCGGTTAAGTATCTGGGAAACAAAAAAGCCGGCGTTGCCGCCGGCTTAGTTTTGAAAGTATAGAAAAAATTTAGCGAGCAGCCAATAGAGCCCGTAGATGGCGCGCCCGCTCGGGGGAACGCAGCTGGCGGAGCGCCTTGGCCTCAATCTGGCGAATGCGCTCGCGGGTAACGTCGAACTCCTGCCCGATTTCTTCGAGAGTGTGTTCGCGTTCGCACCCGATGCCAAACCGCAACCGGATCACCTTCTCCTCTTTAGGAGAAAGGGTCTTCAGAATGTTGGCGGTCTCATCACGGACGTTCGAATCGATAACGGCGTCGACAGGAGAGCCGACCCAACGATCTTCGATCAGATCGCCGAGAGCGGATTCACCATCGCGGCCGACGGGCGTTTCAAGCGAAACGGGATCGCGCGAAATGGTCTTTAGCTTCTGGACCTTCTCAACCGGAATATCCATTCGCCGGCTAATCTCTTCATTGGTCGGCACCCGGCCCAGTTCCTTCTCCAACTCGCGCGTCGCGCGGAGGAACTTATTCATACTCTCGTTCATATGAACGGGAATACGAATGGTTCGGGACTGGTCGGCAATCGCGCGCGTTATGGCTTGGCGGATCCACCAAGTGGCGTAGGTTGAGAACTTGTATCCGCGGCGATATTCGAATTTGTCGGCGGCACGCATGAGGCCGATATTGCCCTCCTGGATTAAATCCAGAAGATGCAACCCGCGATTCACGTACTTCTTCGCGACGGAGACGACCAGACGCAAATTGGCTTCGACCAAATCTTTCTTGGCCTTTTCCGCTTCCACTTCGCCGTGGCGGATCACCGAAAGGCTGTGCCGGAGATCGGGCAGTGAAGCGCCCGCTTCGCCCTCCCGTTTTTTCAAATCGCGCTTCAGTTCCTTCAGGCGGAGTTGCGCCTGCGGATTGCTGCGGCCTTCCAGTTTGTGGATTTCAGAATCCCAGAGAGCCATCTCATCGGCTAGCCGCTCGATGGCTTTGACAAACTCTTTCCAGCGCACCAAGTGAAACGGAATGGCCCGCAACGCCCGCGACAATTCTACCTTCGCGCGCGCTACCTTGCCGGCCCACTTCCTACGGAGCTTTTTGTTGGCCGTAGGGACGGTTGCATGCTTGTCGACGGTCTGCAGCAGCTTCTTGTGAGAGGCTGCATAGCTGATGAAAAGTTCATTTATCTCGGAGCGCCGCTTCACGTCCGCGGCGCTACCTTCTTCGATATCGGTCGGGCCCAGGTCGACGTAGCTGTCGAGATCCTCACTCCCCTTTCGGATGAGCTCGGAGAATTCCAGAACCGAAGATTGAATGAGCGGAGAGCGGCTGATAGCCTTCTGCATCCGCAACTTGCCCCGCTCCATTTTGCGGGCTAGATTGACTTCGCCCTCGCGAGTTAATAGGGGTACCGAGCCCATTTCGCGCAGATACACGCGTACCGGGTCGTCGGTATAAATCGACTCCTCAACCGGCTGTGCTCCATGGAAATCCTCACCGTCCTGAACTTCCTCCGGATGGAAGAAATTCGTCTCCTCATCGAACGGCAGCCCGAGCGGCTCATGGCCATCAGCTAGATACTGATCCTCGAATTGATCCACCTTACCTGTTCACCTCTACCTGCGCGCGCCTTCTACTGCTTCTTTTCGGGCAAAATTCTCCGCGGCCCGAATCCAAATCAGGGCGTAACCTATGAAAAAGCTGTTGGGAGTCCGCAAAAAGCAATTGGGTCCCGCCCAGAGAGGCGGGGTGCAAATGTACCTGTCTCTTGTTGTGCGCACTTATTATACCCGGTTTCCCGGTTGAAGTTAAGGGCCTAATTAGGAGATGTTCCTCAAAGTGGTTGGTTTCACAAAAGATAATGCCGTTCACGGTGATGCAATCTCCCTGACTGTTGCTACGTAGAAAATCTATTTTTGATACTATGGTCGGATACCTATTTACTTAGACTGCTGAACGGGCCAAGAAGCTACGCCTTTGTAAAAATTTCTCCCTAGAAGTGGGATAGGGACCGGTCTGCGACTCAGCCCTTGCGGAGCATCACGCTTTTCAGCTCGCTCAGAAACTCTTCCACATCCTGGAAATCCCGATAAACTGACGCGAAGCGAACATAGGCGATCTTGTCCAACTGCTTTAGACGCTCCATCAGCCGTTCGCCGATGAGAGTGGTAGAAATTTCGCGTTCCGGGCTTTCGGAAAGCAGAAATTCGATCTCATCCACCAGTTCCGCCAGCTTGCCCATACCCACTGGGCGCTTTTCGCAGGCGCGGAGGAGGCCATTCAAAACCTTTTGGCGATCGAACTTTTCCCGCCGCCCATCTTTTTTGATGACCATATAGGGCACTTCGTCGCAACGTTCGTATGTGGTAAATCGCCGTTCGCAGGCCAGGCATTCCCGGCGACGGCGGATAGACTCCCCTTCCTTGCTCTCGCGAGAGTCGATCACCTTGTCCTCCCGATGGCCGCAGAACGGGCAAGTCATAGCGTGTTTTGGTCTCTCAGGGTACTGATTTGCTTCAAGTTGAGGCCCTGGATCAGCACTAACGGGATTCCGAACGGTAACACAACCAGCGTGGTGCCCACCCAGATTAATAGGGTAAATCCGGTAGCAGCCTCCACCGGAAGACGGAACAGGGCAGTCAGAACGATAAGCGACGCCATCTGCATTCCTCCGCCGATACCTGGGAGTTGAATGATCCCGCCGAGGCCAATGAAGCCGAGGAATCCGGCAACGTCGAGCAAGGCGATGTCCTCAGTCGGCGGGAAGGCCTGAAAGTAGCACCAATAGGCCGCTAATATGAGCAGCCACTCTACCGCACTCCAGGCGATAGTGAGAAGGACCGTGAATGTGCCCCCGCCAATTCGCGCTCCCGACAGAAAAGAATTCAATACACGAATGATTGTCTGGACCCTGGCTGGGGGCAGAAACGACAGAAAATGAGCTAAGCGTCTTTGTAGAGACTCCGCGTGAGGTCCAACTAGGATGAGGAAACCGGCCGTGAGCGCCGCCCCGGCGAAAACGATCCACCCTCCAATCCGGAGAATCGATTCCAACGGCGAGTCCGGGCTGACGCCCAGCTTCCGCGCACGGCTAATTCCTATTCCGAATAAAGCCAGAATCACGAGGAAGTCGTACAGTCGTTCGAGGACCCAGATGCCGGCTTGGAGGGAGAATTCGGTGCGCTCCCGCCGCGCAATTAGGAAAGGCCGGACAAGTTCACCGGCGCGGCCAAGAATCACGCAGGCGGAACAGCCGATGAAAGTGGCTTGCCAAACACTCCGAAAAGAGGATCGCGCCGGCAGCATCAGGGCTTGCCATCGGACGGCGCGAACCGTGAACGACGCAAAGGCGGCTAAAACGCCGGCAATAAACCAATAGCGGTTGATCAGCCCAAAGGCTTGAAAGAAGCGGGACCAAGCGAAAGTGGAATAATGTTGCCAGGCAAACCAGCCAAACCCAAAGAGAATGGCCAAGGCCAAAAGGCTGGTTAAGGCACTCCGCGGACGCGATTGTTTCTGATGCGTCGTTCCCAACGGGTTCGTGGAGAGACGACTCTCGTGCCCGTCGTTTGCCGTCGCGGGATCGCGGACCAGGCGATTTTTGAGAAACAAAGGGGCGATGCCCATAGCATGGCACGGTCGGGGTTTAGGAGAGGACTACAGTGCGATTTCTATCGACCGCGGGGTTGTAATCTTTAGCCACTAGCTCAGTAGAGAGTGAACCGACGAATATTACACAACTCTGACAGTCGTGGCTCACTTGGCCTCGTCATATAACTGGGCACAGGTGAGGGACGCAAAACGAGCAGATCTCATTTTGAGCAGATCTTATTTTGAAGCAGATCTTATTGAAGCAGATCTTAGGGGAGGACCCAACGGACGCTAACGTGAGTTCATTCGTCAACCGGGACGGAATTAACTGGGTATCGGTGAGCGCTTTCGCCGTGTTTCATATTGGGGCGGTTGCTGCCTTATTCTTTTTTAGTTGGCCGGCCTTTTTCGCCGCATTGGCACTTTACTGGATTTCTTTGAGCCTGGGCATCGGGATGGGCTATCACCGCCTGCTGACCCATCGTTCCTACAAGCCGCCGAGCTGGATCGAGTACATTTTGGCGACCTGCGGAACGCTAGCTTTGGAAGGCGGTCCCATGTTTTGGGTCGCCACGCACCGCATCCATCACCAGTTCTCCGACAAGAGTGGCGATCCGCACACCCCACGCGACGGCAAATGGTGGAGTCATATCGTCTGGATGCTGGTCGGCAATGCGACTCACTGCGACATCGAGCAGTGTTCCCGCTATGCGCCCGATATCTGCAAGGATCGGTTCCTGGTTTGGCTCTCGAAGTATCATTATGTACCGTTAGTTGCCGTGGCGATCCTACTGCTAGTCTTTGGCGGTCTGCCGTTTCTTCTATGGGGAATTTTCTTCCGCGTGACCATGGGCCTGCATGTTACGTGGATGGTCAATTCTCTGACCCACTTTTGGGGGACTCGGCGGTTTGCTACACGGGACGACTCCCGGAACAATTGGTTGGTCGCCTTTTTGAGTTTCGGCGAAGGCTGGCATAACAACCATCACGCTCATCCAACATCGGCTCGGCATGGACTCGCTTGGTATGAAATTGATATGAGCTGGCTGATGATCCGTTTTTTGCAGAAAATCGGGTTGGCCAGTTCGGTACGCACCGCCTCATTGAGGCCGGAGCCTAAGCCGCCCTCAGCTAAGGGAGAGTTTTCATCGATCATTCTCCCGTGGAAAGCGCCCAGCGAGGCAGTTTCAACAGAAACGAGCTGAGTTGGTGAACTTGCCCCTCGACCGGTCAGTGGTCTCATATGGAGTTCTTATTGATCTCCAGCAAGCAAATCCGCTAACCTTAAGACAAGAGCTTCCCGACGTTCGCGAAGTCTCGTTACTCTTTCCCCTGTCGTAAACCCTTTCGCGCCGTTAGCGAAAAGTAGTGCACTGATCGTTCGAGCGCTAAGTGTCTATAGACATATGTGAATCCAAGTGTGCCTTCCGGCACCGCTTGGTCCTATTCCAGTTCGAGGCTCGCGCTGCAATCGATGTTGCGTCGGAAGGGTATGCTCGCGCCAACGCTATCCAGAGCTGATTCCGGCCTGAGCGACGATCCGGCAATCGTTGCCACGCACTGCCCGTACTGCGCCTTGCAGTGCGGAATGAACCTGGTTGTGGAAAATCAGACGGTTCGCGTGGAGGCTCGCGATTTTCCAACCAATAAAGGCGGACTCTGCCAAAAGGGATGGACTGCGGCGGAGTTGCTGTCCCATCCGGATCGCCTTACCTCGCCGCTTATCCGTGATGCCGCGGGCGAACTCCAGCCGGCTTCCTGGGACGAAGCCCTTGATTATGTAGTGGAGCGAATACAGGCGGCCCAGCAACGCTTCGGGAAGGATGCAGTGGGTTTGTTTGGGGGCGGAGGCCTGACGAACGAGAAGGCTTACCTGCTGGGCAAGTTTGCGCGAGTGGCGCTACAAACCTCACAAATCGATTACAACGGGCGATTTTGCATGTCTTCGGCGGCCGCCGCGGGCATCAAGGCATTCGGCATCGATCGAGGGCTGCCGTTCCCTCTGTCCGACATTGCGCACGCCGAGACCATTCTGCTGGTTGGCAGCAACGTAGCTGAGACCATGCCGCCGATCATGCAGTATTTTCAGGCGCAGATCCGGAACGGCGGTTCTCTGATTGTGGTCGATCCGCGGCGAACGCCGAGCGCGGCCGCGGCCACTTTACACCTGCAGATTACGCCCGGCACAGACAGCGCGCTCGCGAACGGACTGCTGAATATCGCGATTCGGCGGAAGTATATCGATGAATCTTTTATAAACGCGCGTACGCGGGGCTTTGAAAGTGCGAAGAGGGCCGTTGCATCCTACTGGCCCGAGCGCGTGGAGCGCATTACTGGGATTCGGGAAAGCGAACTGGAACTTGCGGCCCGCCTGCTGGGCCAATCGGCGAGCGCCATGATTCTCACCGCACGCGGACCGGAACAGCAGAGCAAAGGTGTGGACAATGTCACGGCGTTCATAAATGTTGCGCTGGCCTTGGGCAAAGTTGGGAAACCGTTCAGCGGTTATGGGTGCCTCACTGGGCAAGGCAACGGGCAAGGTGGACGCGAGCACGGTCAGAAAGCAGACCAGCTGCCGGGCTATCGCAAAATCGACAATCCCGAGCACCGAAAGCATATCGCCCAAGTGTGGGGTGTACCGGAAGCTTCGTTGCCGGGACCGGGCCGCCCCGCTTACGAGCTGTTGGACACATTGGGTACACCTGGGGGCGTGCAAGCGCTGCTGGTTTTTGGCTCGAACCTGACGGTATCCGCTCCGCGCTCGTCGCACATCGAGGAGCGGCTGCGTGCTTTGGACCTGTTGGTAGTGGCCGATGTGTTTCTGTCCGAAACGGCGCGGATTGCCGACGTGGTTTTACCCTGCACCCAATGGGCGGAAGAGGAAGGCACCATGACCAACCTGGAGGGTCGGGTTCTGTTCCGGCGCCAGGCTATGCCGGCGCCAGAGGGCGTTCGCTCCGATCTCGAAACGATTACCGGATTGGCCGATCGACTTGGGTTTGGTGCGTATTTCTCATCCGCGCCGAAAGAAGTCTTCGGCGAACTTCGCATCGCCTCAGCGGGCGGTGTAGCCGATTATGCGGGCATTAGCTACGAGCGCATAGCGGAAGAGAACGGCGTATTCTGGCCCTGCCCCGATGATGAACATCCCGGTACGCCGCGCCTTTTCACGGAGCGATTTCCGACGCCGGACGGGCGCGCACGGTTCCACGCGGTCGAGTATCGCCCGCCTGCGGAGGAGCCCGATTCGGACTTTCCGCTCTACTTAACAACGGGCCGGGTGATGGCTCACTATCAATCCGGAACGCAGACTCGGCGGGTGGCGAAATTGAATGCCGCCGTCCCGGAAGCGTTTGTGGAGCTACATCCCGCCGTGGCGCAAACCTATGGCATAGCTGAGGGCGACAACGTTGCTTTGACCACGCGCCGCGGCACAGCGATCGCCAAGGCTCAACTCACACCGCTGATCCGTATGGACACCGTCTTCGTGCCGTTTCACTTCGCGGCGAACGGACGAGCCAATTTATTGACTAATCCGGCACTTGACCCGGTCTCTCGCATGCCGGAGTTCAAGGTGTGCGCCGTGCGCATTGCGAAGGCAACCTAACGATGTCAGAAAAACCGAAATTTCTACAAGGTGTATTCGCATTTGAAGGGCGCGGTCTTCCGTCTCCGCAGCCATTCGCCCCGCCGCTGATCTATAAAGTCCCTTTCGACAAGCGATCGCAGCTGATTTACTTTCGCGCGGGCAATTCGACTCCGGAAATGGTCAGCGTGGTGCTGCTGCGAGATGGGAAGCCGATGCGCTACTTCCCGGTGGGAGGAAAAGGGGCGATACACGTGCCGCTTGCGGTGGTGGAAGATTTACAGCCGGACACTTCAATTGAACTGCGGATTGCCGCGCCGGAGGGGGTGACCGGCGCCGTGGTTTTGGATTTAGGGCTGATGGAGTTTTGAACCGAATGAACAGAAAAAATTTGGTCGTGATTGGCAACGGAATGGCTGGCGCGCGAGCGGTTGAAGAGATTCTCTCCCGGGGCGGCGCCGATCAGTTTCAGATCACCATGTTCGGCGACGAGCCGTATGGAAACTACAACCGCATTCTGCTCTCGAACGTATTGAACGGTTCTCAACAGGAGAGTGAGATTTTCCTAAATCCGCTTTCGTGGTACCGCGAAAACGATATTCTGCTGCACGTGGGAGTGCGGGCGGAAACGATTCTGCGGCGCTCGAAAGTTGTGCTTTCAGACGATGGTCTGGCCGAGCCGTACGACAAGCTGATTATCGCTACCGGGAGCAGTTCGTACATTCCGCCGATCGATGAACTCTACGCGGCTGATGGATCATATAAGCCCGGCTTGTTCGTCTTCCGCAGCCTCGATGATTGCCGGGAAATTGCCGGGTATGCGCAGGGCCGCGGCAAGGCTGTTGTAATTGGCGGCGGCCTGCTTGGTCTTGAAGCCGCGCGGGGCCTGCAGAACTTCGGATTGGAAGTGGAGGTAGTACATCGCGGCGGTCACTTGATGGGCCAACAACTGGATCCCCAGGCGGGCGCCATTTTGAAGACGACGATGGAGCGCATGGATGTGAAGGTGCACCTCCTGAAGAACACCTTGGAAGTGTTAGGGGCCGAGCGCGTAGCTGGCCTGCGCTTCGCGGATGGCTCCTGTATGAACTGCGACATGGTGGTGATCGCGACCGGCATCAGCCCTAACGTGCAGATTGCCGTCCGGAGCGGCCTGACCGTTGAGCGCGCCATTGTGGTGGATAACCAGATGCGAGCCGTGGACGACCACGATATTTACGTGGTTGGGGAATGCGCTCAACACCGCGGTAACGTGTACGGGCTGGTAGCGCCCCTGTGGGATCAGGCCAAGGTGCTGGCGGATCACATCACCGGGCACAAACCGGATGCCGCCTATCACGGCTCCAAAGTAGCCACGAAATTGAAAGTCATGGGCGTGGAGATGGCATCCATGGGCGTGACCGAACCCGAGGATGAGCGCGACGAAATCGTCCAATTCACCGAGCCGCGCAAGGGAACTTACAAGAAGCTGGTCATTCGCGACGGGCGGCTGATTGGCGCGATCCTGCTGGGCGACATCAGCAAGGCAGCCTATCTTACTCAGGCCTTCGATCGCAACACGCCATTACCAGACGATCGGCTGGCGCTATTGTTCGATATTGGCGCGCCATCGAAAAAGGTAACTCTTGAGGAGTTGCCGCTGGAAGCCCAGATCTGCAATTGCAACGGCGTAAGCAAGGGGGCGCTGATTGCTTGCGTAAAAAGCGGGAAACGCAATCCCAAGGCCGTGATGGAAATGACCCGGGCCGGCATGGGCTGCGGGTCATGCAAGAGTATGGTTTCTGAACTGATCGAGTGGGCCTGCGGCGGGGAGGTGGAGGAAGATCCGTCCGTTCACTATTACGTGCCTGGCGTGCCGTTAACCAAGCCGGATTTGATTCGCGCGTGCAAAGAACGAAACCTGCATTCCGTTTCCGCGGTGTTCCGCGAGTTGGCCGGCGGCCGGGAGGATGCGGCAAGCAAGCCTGGCCTGGCGTCGCTGCTGAACACAATTTGGGCTGAAGAATACGATCATGAGCGTGACGCCCGCTTTATCAATGAGCGCGTGCACGCGAATATTCAGAAGGATGGGAGATTTTCGGTGGTGCCGCAGATGCCGGGGGGCGTGACAAATCCCGCGCAACTGCGTAGGATTGCCGATGTCGCGGAAAAGTATAACGTGCCGATGGTCAAGCTTACCGGCGGCCAACGAATCGACTTGCTAGGAATCCAGAAAGAAGACCTGCCGAACATCTGGCGCGATCTCGATATGCCTTCCGGCCATGCGTATGGGAAGAGCTATCGAACTTGCAAGAGCTGCGTTGGGACAGACTTCTGCCGGTTTGGAGTGGGAGACAGCACGACGCTCGCGATCCGCATCGAAAATTACCTGAAGGGGATCGATTCTCCCGGCAAGCTTAAGATGGCCACCGCAGGATGTCCCCGTAACTGCTCGGAAGCGATGGTCAAAGACGTGGGTGCGGTGGCCGTTGAAGGCGGCAAATGGGAGATCTACGTTGGCGGTGCGGCTGGCGCCCATGTGCGGAAAGGCGATATCCTTTGCGTGGTCGACAGCCATGACGAGGTGATCAAATACATTTCTCGATTTATTCAGTACTATCGGGAGAACGCCAAGTACCTGGAGCGGACTTATGGTTTTGTCGAGCGCGTCGGCATGGAGAAGATCCGTTCCATTGTCGTTGAGGATAGCGAAGGGATTGCCGCTCAACTCGAAGCAAATCTGCACCGCAGTACAGCCGCGTACCGGGACCCGTGGAAAGAAGCGGTTTTGTCCGATTCCCAGCGCGAATTTTCATCATTACTCCCGGTGCTGCAATGACAAAAACTGAATTAGAGACTCTGGTCGCTCCTCTCGATGCAATCCCGTGCGGGGAAGGCCGCACGTTTGAAATTGCGGGCAAGCGGCTGGCGATCTTCCATACGCGTGCTGGCCGGATCTTCGCGACGCAGGCCGAGTGTCCGCATAAAAACGGCCCGCTTGCCGACGGTCTGGTGGGCGGCACTACGCTCATCTGCCCCTTGCACGGGTGGAAATTCGACCTGGCGAGCGGTTCAGCAACGCTTGGCGACTGCGGGATTACGCGCTATCCTGCGCGCGTCGATAGTCAAGGGCGAGTTCTGGTGAATCTGGCGCCCGAGCCGGCCTGAATTTTCGCGGTCAGTGAATCGCGTAAGCTGTCACTCGCCACTTGCCTTCTTCCTGAACCAAGGTGAGGCGCTCCGTCACACCCTCTTTATTTTTGAAGACGGTGGTGAAGTGAAATATGGCGTAATCGCCGTCGGGCGCGCCGCGCAGCGTTTTCGTGAAATTGACTCGCGCGGAGGTTCGCGACACCATCGGGCCGAGTGGATCGCGTGCACCCTTTAAGGCCGCTGCCCATTGCTCCTGGGTGACGGCGGAGCGAAACTGTGCGCTCGCTTCTTTCCAGCTTTCGTCATATTTCTGGGCATCGACTAGCGATAGCCACGCTTCGCCGCTCTTCCGGGATTCTTCCTCGTCAGGGGCGGCGGCGTGCATCACGCAGGACGAGACTGCGGCGAGAATCAGGAACGCTGCAATTCGCATGCAACATGATCGCATGCTGCCGCTACTCTTCCCGTAGCGCCGCCATCGGCTCTGTTCGCGCTGCGCGATGCGCAGGAACAAAGCTTGCGAAAATCGCGACAAGAGCGAGCAGGATTACGGCGGAAGCCATGGTCGAAGGATCGGTGGGCCGAAGGCCAAAGAGCAAGGTCTCCGCGGCTTTGCTCGCAAGTACGGCGAGCGCCGTTCCCACCACCAATCCGGCAATCAGTAACACGACCGCTTCTTTCAGGATCAAGCGCATTACCACTCCGCGCGTGGCTCCAAGCGCCATGCGAATCCCGATCTCTCCGCGCCTGCGGGCGACCATGTAGGAAATTACTCCGTACAGGCCGACTGTCGCCAATGTTGCGGCCAGGAAACCGAAAAACGCGGAGAGAGTCGCCATTAAGCGGTCCCGCAGCAGCGAATCTTGAACCTGAGTCTTAAATGCCTGGAACGCGATCGATAGTCCTGGATCGGTTTTTGCCGCTGCCTGCGACAAAGCGGTCGTCAGTGCGCCGGCGGCCACTCGCGAACGCACCAATATGTTGAGCCTGCTGTTTGGCTCCTTCGCTTGGCTTTCCGCCAAGTAGACTAAGGGCTGGAAATCCTCCCGCAAGCTCTGGTATTTCGAGTTCTTCACCAGACCGACAATCTGATATTGGTGCTCGGGTTCTCCAGGGCCGACGAGCAGCCGGATCTGCCGGCCGATTGGATTTGCTCCATTCAGGAATTTGTGGCTAAATTCCTGAGTGACCATGGCAACTTCTGGAGAGGAGACCGTATCGTGCTGATCAAAATCTCTGCCAGCTAGTATCGGAGTTCCCAACGTACGAAAATATCCGGCGCTTACCCGATTGAACCAGGGAACCATGTGGTCTTTGTTGTGCACGCCGGGAATCTCGACCATCTCGTTCCAACCGCTGCCGCTGATGGGAACGATAGTCGTGGTCGTGGCCAGTTCCACTCCTGGCGAGGCGCGCACATTTTCAAGCAGATCTCGATACACCGTGGCACGGCGTTCGGGCGAATAGTGCAAATCGGAAAGGTCGACGCCCATGATCAGCAAACCGCTTTGTTGAATCCCGGAGTCCAGCGTCAGCAGATTTCGCAAGCTGCGCACGAAGAGCAAAGCGCCGGCCAATAAGACCAGCGACATTGCAACCTGGACCACCACCAACCCACGCCGTAGGCCAAATCGCTCGCGGTCGGCGGTCAGGCCGCGACCGGCAGTCTTCATAGCGCCCGCCGGCGCAGTTCGCGTTGCCCGAATGGCTGGAGTCAATCCGAAGAGAATGCATGTAAGAATCGCCACTCCCGCGGTGAAGCCGAGGAGGCGCCAATCCGGCGTTAAGGCCAAGAAGATAGGATTACGCTCCGTGGTTAAGAATCTGACCATATAGAGGCAGATCACATTCGCGAGAAAGATGCCAACAAGGGCGCCAAAGACAGTTAGCAGGAGGCTTTCGGAAAGCAACTGGCGGATAAGCCGAGTGCGGCCGGCGCCAATTGCGAGGCGAACGGCCATCTCGCGCTCCCGAACGCTTGCGCGGGCCAACGTCAGATTGGCCAGGTTTGCGCACGCAATCAGCAGCACCAATCCCGCAATGCCGAGCAACAGCCACAACGGATCTTCGTAGTCTTGCC
Source organism: Bryobacteraceae bacterium (assembly GCA_036269625.1). Classification (GTDB taxonomy): domain Bacteria; phylum Acidobacteriota; class Terriglobia; order Bryobacterales; family Bryobacteraceae; genus Bog-105. The sequence goes on from DATBEF010000019.1 coordinate 13,601, forward strand.
TGAGGGAAGAGACGCCAGAACCCGCCGGCAAGGCAGTGAGTTGATATTTCGTGTAGTACTTGGCCACGTCCGGCCGGTAGACCTCAGGCACCGTGTTTTCGAATACGCCCGGTGAGATGGCCTGTAGTTGCGCGATCGCTCGCGAAAGCGTCCAACCCGGTTTCAAGCGGCCGATAATTGCGAGCCACCAGTTATGCCGGTACAGAGCACGGCTCTCGTCTTTACCAGCCATCAACGGCTCCGCGCATACCGGAAGTACGACATCAAAACTCCGGCCCACCTCCACGCCGAAGAAATTGGCGGGAGTCACTCCGATGACGTTATAAACGTGTCCATTCAACAGCACGGTTCGCCCCAGTACTCCGGCATCGCCTGCGAACTCCCGCTCCCAGAATGAATAACTGATCACGGCGCCGGCTGAGCCGCAACCGGGCGAATCGTCACCACTTTCGATCAGGCGTCCGAGCAATGGCTTCACGCCGAGAGTCTTGAAGTAATCGCCGGTAACCCAGAGTCCTTCAGCGAAGCGCGCGGGACCGCTCCGGGTCATATTGAACTGCTGGTCGCCCCAAGCGAATATGCTTGAAAACGCCTGTTGCCGCGAGCGAATCTGCTCCCACTGCGCAAACGTGAAATTGGCCCGGCGATCAGAGAAATTGCCGTTACAGCAGTGATCGTTTTTTGCAATTTGAAGCTCCGCGAGCTGGCCGGGATTTGCGACTGGCAGCATGCGTAGGCGCACGGCATCGAGAAGCTGGAATATCGCCGTGTTAGCGCCAATGCCCAATGCAAGCGAAACGGTCGCAACCGCGAAGAATCCTGGATTCATCCGCAGCAGCCGAGCCGCGTACCGAAAATCCTGCCAGATGCTTTCGAGTAATTGAAGAGTGTTCATTTCCCAGACCTTCTCCCTAACCACCGTTCGATTGCCTAACTTTCGCTGTGCCGCCCACTGCACTTCGTCGGCCGGCAGCCCTCTCGAAGCGAGGAGATCGGCTTCGTGGGCGAGATATGATTCGAGCTCACGCGCAAGGTCCTCATCTCGCCGTCTTCGTTGCCAGAACCGCCGCCAACCCATGGCCGTCTATTCCGTTGCTGGACCCAACACCCGCGCGACCGCATGGACCAGCTCGTCCCACCGGCTACGCTCATTCGCCAAATGCTTTTTGCCCGCGGTGGTAATCCGGTAATATTTTGCTTTTCGATTGTTCTCTGACGTTCCCCAAAACGAGGCGATCATTCCCCGGTCTTCCAACCGGTGTAGAGCCGGATACAGTGACCCGTGCTCAACCTGCAACACCTCGTCCGACGTTTGTTCGATCATGTGAGCGATGGTGTGTCCATGGGCCGGGGCCAGAAAGACCGCTCGCAAAATCAACATGTCCAGCGTGCCCTGCAGCATCTCGCCGCCATCGCCCGTCGTTTTTCTTCGTCCCATGGGCTCTTACTATACCAGAAGAAGTTCTTCTGGAGTGAATACCCAGCTTTCACTTTGAATTCGAAGCGCGAGTGAAGAGAACAAGCCTCGTTGTTCTAGTGAAGACAGCTCACCGCCTACTTATTGCGTGCCGCTTCAATGGCCAGAATGATCCAGCCGGCTATGAACGCCAGACCGCCTATGGGCGTGATTGCACCCAACATGCGGACGCCCGAAATTGCCAATGCGTAAAGGCTTCCTGAGAAGAACAAAATGCCAATCAGCAGGAGCCAGCCCACGCGCGCCAGCCCCATCGGGGAGATGCCGTTAGTGCGAGCGAGCGCAGCGGCGATAAGAATGCCGAGCGCATGTACAAAGTGATAGAATACCGCCTTCTCGTATACGGGTAACGAGTACGCATCCAGACGGTCCTTCAACCCATGGGCGCCGAAGGCTCCGAGAGCCACTGCAAGGGCCATCAACACCGCACCAACCACGCTCCAGTTCATCACTTACGGTTGTACCAGTAAGCTAAAAGAAGCGGATGTTGAAATCTCTCTCCACGCTGTGGCCGTACCTCGGAAGGCACCGGACGACGCTCGCTCTCGGCATGGGCGCGCTGGTGCTCAAAGACGTATTGGCTGTTTCAGTGCCGTTGATCTTGAAGAGCGGCGTCGATTCGCTCACCAACGGGTTCCAGTTGCGGATCGTGGTGCAAATGGCGGCACTGCTGACTGCCTTGTCGCTGCTGAAGGGCGTGTTCCAGTACTTCATGCGCGTCATCATCATCGGCGTTTCGCGCGACATTGAGTACGACATAAGGAACGACCTCTTTGGCCACCTGGTCTCGCTATCGCAGGACTTTTATGCCAAGTACCGCACCGGCGATATCATGGCGCGGAGCACAAACGACCTGAATGCCGTGCGCATGATGCTGGGGCCGGGCATCATGTACTGGACGGAAACCAGCATCACTCTGATCTTGGCCGTGATCGTGATGCTTAACACAAATGTGCGGCTGACGCTGATGGCGTTGATCCCAGCGCCGCTGGTCTCGGTTGCTGTGATCTTCTTTGGTCAACGAATCCACAGACGATTCGAAAAAATTCAACGGATGTTCTCCGATATCAGCAGCCGCGTTCAGGAGAACCTGTCGGGAGTACGAGTCGTACGAGCCTATGCACAGGAAGCGGCGGAGGTCGAACAATTTGAGCTGTTGAATAAAGACTACATCCGCGAAAATATTGGCCTTGCGCGCATTCAGGGCGTATTCATGCCTCTGCTGCAGTCGCTGATCGGATTGACATTCCTGCTGGTGCTTTGGACCGGAGGCCGGCAGTTAATTGAACATCGCATCACGCTGGGCAGCTTCGTGATGTTCAACACCTATATGGGGATTCTGATCTGGCCCATGATTGCTTTCGGCTGGGTGGTGAACCTGATGCAGCGCGGCACGGCATCATTGAATCGCATTAACGAGATGCTGCACGAACGGCCGAGCATCCTGCCGCCCCCGGGCGAACCGATTGCAGTCGCGACCGTAACAGACGAGATCGTTTTCAGCGATGTGACGATGCTCTTTGGCGATCGTGAGGCATTGTCGGGAATCGACCTGACAATCTACGCTGGAGAGACTATAGCGATCGTCGGGCATACAGGTTCGGGCAAGACTACGCTAGTCAATCTCATTCCAAGGCTGTTCGATCCGACCGGTGGTTCTGTCACGCTTGGCGGCTACAACCTGCAACGCTTTGATCCTGAAGATCTGCGCCGTCACGTCGGTTTCGTGCCGCAAGAAACGTTCCTTTTCAGCGCCACCCTGGCCGAAAACATTGCCTGGGGCGCACCGAATGCTTCCCGCGAGAAGATTCGATGGGCGGCAGAGGTCGCGGGCCTGGGCGCTGATCTCAAAACCTTTCCGAACGGATTAGATACGGTGATTGGCGAGCGCGGGCTGACACTCTCCGGTGGACAAAAGCAGCGCACGGCCATCGCGCGGGCCATTCTTCGCGACCCGCGCATTCTGATTCTCGATGACGCACTTTCAAGCGTTGATACGGTTACGGAAGAAAAGATCCTTTCGGGCTTGGCCGATGTCATGCGACACCGGACAACGATTCTCATCTCGCATCGTGTTTCCACGGTCCAGAACGCTCACCGTATCGTAGTCTTGAGCCAGGGCCGTGTGGTAGAAATTGGTACGCACCAGGAGTTGCTGGATTTGGGCGGTTACTACGGCGAACTCTACCAGAAACAACTACTGGAAGAAGAACTCGAGGCTATCTGAAAATGTCCCATCCAAACATAACCAGGCGAAATTGGCTCAAGACCATTCCCGGCGCGGCCATAATGGCTGCCGGCGTAGGCGCCGCACAAGCGCAGATCTATAACATCGGAGGCGCGACGATAAAGCTCGGCATTGCGTCTTACTCATTCCGGAAATTCAACCGGGAGCAGGCGATTGAAATGACGCATGCCCTGCGCACGCCCTACCTGAACATCAAGGATTTCCACCTCAGTTTGAAGAGTACGCCTGAAGAAATCGATGCCGCGAAGAAGGAATTCGCCGATGCCGGCATCACATTGGTTGGGTGCGGCAACGTTTCCTTCGATAAGGATGACGACGCCGATATCCGGTCGAAGTTTGAGTACGCCAAGCGCGCCGGATTCCCGCTGATTGTTTGCGCTCCGACTCACGTTACATTGCCGAAATTGGGCAAGTATGTGGAGGAGTACAACATCAAAATCGCGGTCCATAATCACGGACCTGAAGATAAGAACTTCCCAACCCCGCAGAGTGTGCTTGAGGTGGTCCATGATATGGACCCGCGGGTGGGCCTTTGCATGGATATCGGACACACCGCGCGCGCTGGCGCTGACATTGTGGAATCGATTGCCCAGGCGGGACCGCGATTGCTTGACATGCACGCAAAAGACCTGGCCGATCCGCACAACAAAGATTGGAAGGTTGCGCGCGACAGCCAGGTGGATGTCGGCGAAGGGAAGCTCCCGATTCCGCAGATCTTTCTTCAATTAATCAAGATGAAGTACAACGGCTGCGTCAACCTGGAATACGAAATCAATGCCGATAACGTGATGCCCGGCATGCAAAAGAGCTTTTCGTACATGCGGGGCGTGCTGGCCGGTATTGAGGCGACTCGTCGAGCTTAAGTGACCATCCGGCCAGCCGAGACCAGCGATTTTGCACGAATTGCGGCAATTTACGGCCACTATGTCCTGAATGGCTTGGCGTCCTTTGAAGAAGAGGCGCCCGATGAAGGAGAGATGCGCGAACGTTGGCGAAAGATCGACGCTTTGCATCTGCCGTATCTAGTGGCTACGGTGGACAGTGAAGTGGCCGGTTACGCATATGCGTCGCAGTACCGGCCGCGCCTAGCGTATCGGTACAGCATTGAGGACTCCATCTATATTGATGTGAATCACCAACGAAAAGGGATTGGACGCGCCCTGCTGAGTTTGCTGATTGAGACTACTGTCTTACAGGGATATCGTCAGATGATTGCCATCATCGGCGATAGTGCAAACGTGCCATCGATAGCATTGCATGAGGGCTTTGGATTCCGGCGGGTGGGCGTGCTTGAATCGGTCGGGTATAAGTTTGAGCGCTGGGTGGACACGGTGATCATGCAGCGCCCGCTGGGCTAATGCCTGGAGCAGGGCTGAGGATCCGGTCCAAAGGGTTTTACCGTGTTGCGGCACTCGCCTTCAAAGCAACGGCACGTGCGCTCTGGGCAAAAGTCGCGTTCTTGGCGATCGCATAGAGCGCCTCAACGTACTCGGTCATGGTGATCTGGAGCCAGTCCGGTTTCATCGCTCCAGCGATAATCATCATTGAGGGCGCCAACTGGTCGAAGTCGGCTGGGTGGGCTGCACGCACGATGCGGACCGCGTCTCTGGCAACTCTATTGATCTGTGAGTCCGCCTGGTCACTGAAGACCTCCGCATAGCCGAAGCCCCCGGAAACGATCAGCTTCTGCAACTCGGCCGCTGGCCTGATCTTCTGTTCTTGAGCCTGCCCATCAGTAACTACTGGCCGGAGTTGGGCCTCTCGCACACGCAGGAGAGCAACCGTAAGATCGTGTTCTGCGTCGAGGCCTGCCTGCATGTACTGGTTCTGCGCGACGCACGCCGCCGCAATCAGCAAGCCTATAAGAAATAACCGAAGCCGCATATGGGAGTTGTCGCTCGAAGGCGCGGAAACTCTCAGATCTATTTCTACGTGTGACATAATCACGCGATGCTGTTTTCGGGCCTGGGCTTGTCGAGGCGCCTTGAGCGGGCAGAAGGGTACGCGTGCGCGCAGTTCGCTGAAGCGCGGCGCCGCCTCTTTCCCGATCGCGGCTCTGAGAGCGTCGAGCGCGCCGGGGCATTTGTAGTGTTCGACGGAGTCGAATCGCCCACCACCCAGAGTTTCGGTCTCGGCATATTCGAGGAACTTACCGCGGCCTCGCTCAGCGGAGTTGAGGCTTTCTTTTTCGACCACGGCACAGATGCACTCCATGAAGTGAGTCCACTCGCCGGAGTTGCGGCGCTGGACCTGCTCTGCGCACGCGCCTACAGGCCGGTGGAGATTAGCAACGTTCTCTATCGGCGAACGGAAAAGGCGGAGCCCCAAGGGTTTGGAAAGGTAGACATCGGCAACATACGGGTCCGGGTGATTGGACCCGAAGAAGCCCATCTCTGGACCGAGACCAGCGCTAGCGGATGGTCCGAGGAACATCCGGAACTAAAAGATTTTATTCTCGAATCCGGCGGTATCGCAGCAGCGCGCCAGGAAAGCGTGTGCTTCCTCGCCGAGATCGACGGGAAACCCGGCGCCGCGGGCATGTTGTGCCTGCATGAGGGAGTTGCGCTGTTTGCAGGTGCGGCTACCATTCCCGAGTTGCGCAGGCGGGGCCTACAAGGTGCGCTCCTCGAACAGCGTATGTGTTATGCCTCCGAGCATAACTGCGACTTAGCGATGATGGTGGCCGAAGCCGGCAGCAATTCGCAGCGCAATGCCGAGCGTAAAGGCTTCCAAGTCGCATACACCCGTATCAAGTGGCGTTTATCCCGTCCGGAGCACTGAAAAGACGTGAGGCTATACGGCCTCCGACACCGTTGGAATCCGCCGAATCGCCGCGGCCGCGCCCCAGCTCAGCACGAGTGCAGCGAAAGTTACCACCACCCCCTTCACAATCGCGGGCATGGAAGCAGGGAGTAGCGCGTATTGCAACCAACTGACGAACGGATAGTGTACGAGATAGATCGCATAGGAATTCTGAGCGAGGCTATCGAAAATTCGTGAGTGCGAGCGAGCGAAACGGACGAATAGGGCCAGAAACGCGAAGCAGGAAGCCGCGCATGAGAGAACAAATCCAGCATGCATGGCGGTGGCCCATCCTTTGGACGCCGGATGTGCCGTGAAAACGATGATGGCGAGCACGGTGACTACTCCAAACGAAACCACGGCGGCAATTACCCACATCGGCCAACGCCGCGCGAGATTGCCCCCGGCCGCCAGCAGTCCTCGATCGACGCCCGTTGCTCCGACGGCAACAGCAATCAGGAAGTACGCCAGGTAATGAAGAATACGGCTGGTCTGGAAAGTAAAGGGGCCGAACGCAGTCCACTGGATGGGCGTGAAAATCAGCGCCATCGGGATGTAGGCAATCGCGGAAATGGCGATGAGCAAAGCAAAGAACCTCGCGGGGCTAACGGACGAGCCCGAGATCATTCGTCCGAGCGTGTCCCCCCAGCGAGGCGCCATCACGAATAAAAGCGCTGCGATGCAATCGAACGCGAGCAGCACCCAAACGAACCATGCTGGTCCCGCGGGCCATTGCCCGAGAGAAACCCATTCGTGCCAGAAGCCTGCGAAGCCGGTGTGCATGGAGGTTTGCAAATACGTGGGGTAATACGCGAGAGGCGCGAGGACGGCGGCGGCCACGAGGAACGGGAGCCCAAGCCGCAACAACCGGTCGCGCAGGAAGGTCGCGCTTCCTTTCCTTTGTAAACTGTGCCAGACAAATAAGCCTGAAAGAAAGAACATGAGCGACATGAAGAATACGTCGTTGAAACCAACGAAGAGAGAGAAGCCGCTCCATCGCCGGGTGTCAACAACCGGGAACGCTCCCCACCAGCGGGGCTGCGGCAGGAGCGATGCCGGCGCCGGCGGGGCGAAGGGGTGATACGCGAGCACGGAATGGTGAGCGACTACCAACGCGACGATGAAGGCGCGCAGGTATCCGATGGCGTGGTTGTATTTCCCGGTTGAGACAGCCGGGATGGTGGTTCCAAGCAATGTTTTTGATGTGGTCATTTCCGATTCCTCCGATTGACTAAGACACGTGCCTGAGACGGCGAAGCGCGAGTGTGACGAAACCCAGCGTGAGACCGGCAAGCACCAGAACATGAACTAGCGGCGCGCCCTCGCTCGAAAAGCCCATGGAAGCGAGGCCCAGTTGATCCAGGTGATATGCCGGCGAGAGCAGCGCGACCCAGTGCATCGGCTTGGGCAGCGGGAATAAAATCGCCGAGAGGTAGATCATGGGCAAATAAAGCAGATTCACGAACGCCGGCGCCGCCTTTGCGGATGCAAGCGAGCCGACGAGAAACCCGAGCGCACAAAACGGCAGTGCGCCCGCGGTATTCACTAACGAAATGCTCAGTAATTGGGTTGCGCTGAGTTTCAGGTGCCCGAGCGGAGCCGCGGCAACCATGGTGCCCATGACGATCACGACGAACAGCATCGACATCAGCATCTTTGCAACGAGTGAGGCAGCCGAGGGCATGGGCAGCGCTCGTTTGAGTTTCAGAAGACCGTGCTCGCGTTCCATTGACACGCTAATGCCGAAGCCGAACATTCCGGGCCCCATGACGCCGAGAACGGAAAAGCCCATGAACGTGAACATCGCGCCGGTAGGATCTTTGGTCATTTGCGCGCCGAACAGCAACACTGCGAACAGTAAGTACAAGCCCACAGGAAGCAGAAGAAAAGGTCCGGCGAATCCGGGCGCACGCAGCATGCGCAGCGACTCGTATTTCGCTTCGATCGCATAGGCGCGAAGCACACGGCGGAGCGGCATCGTCACGTTGGGCGCTGGCGCGGAGGTTTCCATGTCAGTCAAGGCGGGATTCATTTAACACTCTCCTGAGTAAGTTCGGTGAATGCCTCCGCGAGCCCGGCCTGTTGCACTTCAAGATCCTGAAGATCCAGATCCGCGGCCAGAAGATGTCTGACGACACTTTCCGTGTTACTCGCAGTGATGCGTAAGCCGTGCTTATCAAATGTCACCGTCTGCACATCGGGGAAACCTGCAACCTGTTCACAGGACAGCGTGGTGCGACAGGTGATTCGCTTGCGGACGACCAGACCGCGTATTTCGCCGACAGTACCGGTTGCAACCAGCCGGCCTTTGGCCAGAACAGCCACTCGGTCGGCCAGCGCCTCCGCCTCTTCGAGATAGTGAGTGGTGAGTACGACGGAGCAGCCGTCGCCCACCAGTTGGCGAACGGTGGCCCAGACCATCTCCCGCGATTGAATGTCAAGCCCAACCGTCGGCTCATCCAGAAAAAGCAGGCGCGGGCGACCGACGAGCGAGAGGGCAAACTGCACTTGGCGTTTCTGCCCCGCCGAGAGCTTGTCATATGGACGCCTGCCTAACGGCGAAGTGCGTGTCATCTCCAACGCATGTTTAGGAGTGAGCGGATTGGGGTAATAGCTGGCTACGAGGTCAATCTGCTCGCAAACGCGAAGCTCCGGTGCGAGTGCCGCCTCTTGCATCATGACGCCAACCTGCCGCCGCGCCTCCACGCGATTGGGCGATTGCCCAAACAGCCGGGCCGAACCGCTGTCGGGCTGCTGCAAACCGAGCAGCAACGAGATAGCTGTGGTTTTTCCAGCGCCGTTCGGGCCAAGCACCGCGACGACTTCGCCATAACGCACCTCGAAGTCGAACTGGTCGAGAGCTGTGATACGACCGAAACGCTTTGTGACACCAGACAGCTCGGCGAGACAGCAGTTGTTCATCACAATTGCTACTTTGCGGCCGGTTCTTCCTTTCGCAAAACGGAATTTGACGAAGTGGCCGAATGGCGGGGCGAACCGCACTCTGCCGAGGAATTAGAACGGATTCGCCGCCAGCGACTTCATTTTCTCGGCGTACATGCGGCCGGATTGCAGACGGACACCGTCGGCGAGTGTGATCACGTACTCACCGTGCATGACCGGTTGCAGTTCCTTAATGCGCCTGACATTAACGATCACCGAACGATGTATGCGCAGAAACAAGTCAGGATCGAGGTGTTTTTCGAGCGCATTCATTGTGACGTGAAGCAGATGCTCCGCGCGCCCCGCATGAAGCTGCACATAATTCTCGGCCGCTTCGATCCAGTCAATATCCTCAATATCGACAAACACCGTTTTCCCCGCCGAGCGCACCGCAAGCCGCTTCAGAGAGCGGCGAGGGGCGGCGATAGTTTCGAGCAGCGAGAGGATTTGACGGCCGGCATCATGGCCGGATTGGGATTGCAGGGAGATCTTGGCGCGCGCGAGCGCCTTAGCGAAACGCTCTTCAGTGACCGGCTTCAGCAGATAATCGACGGCATTGATCTCAAATGCCTGAATCGCATATTTGTCGTGCGCCGTAACGAATACGACGGTAGGCATTTGCTCAGCGCCAACTTCCTGCACCACAGCGAAGCCATCCATTTCCGGCATTTGTACGTCGAGGAAGATCAGGTCGGGCCGATTGCCGCGGATAATTTGCACGGCTTCGCGCCCGTTCCTCGCCTCATGAATGGCTAAGACATCGGGATCGCGCGCGAGCAGCACACGCAAGCCTTCGCGCGCCAGCGGCTCGTCGTCAACCAGCAAGGTCGTGAACTGCACGTGTCTCCAACCAGTCAGCCTCGGCGCCAGTTGTGGTAACGCGGTAAGGCAAAACCACCGTTGCCTTCACGCCGCGATGTTCGTCATTCTGGACAGACAGGCTCGCCGCATCTCCGTAAAGTTGCGCAAGGCGGGCGCGCGTGTTGGCCAAGCCGATTCCGCGAGTCTGATCCGCGCTGGCGGGCGCCAATCCGGGGCCGTCGTCTTGAACCTCCATTTCCAATACTCCATTCACGCGGCGGGCGCTTATCCGAATTTCGCCCGCCGATGAACTACGGCCAACGCCATGACGGATCGCGTTTTCGACTATCGGCTGCAGAACCATATGCGGCACGGAGGCGTCGAAAGCCTCGGGATCGACCGTTACTTCCACTCGCAGCCGGTCCTGAAAACGTACTTCTTCGATCGAGAGATACAGTTGCAGATACTCCAATTCGCGGCGCAACGGAACTTCCTGTGTGTCCACATCGTCTAGAACACAACGCAGCAGATCACTCAACCGGCCAAGCATCTCCTCTGCTTCCCGACTCTTCTGCTGCCGAACCAACACCATGATTGCGTTTAGGGTGTTAAAGAGAAAATGCGGCTGGAGCTGCATCTTCAAGGCGCTCAGGTGCGCCCGCGTGAGCTGGCTTTCCAATTGGGACGAACGGAGTTCCAGGCGCAACGCCGCCTGTTTGCCTTCTATATATCTGGCATACCAGCCGAACCCGAACTGAACCGCGAGAATAATCCAGTAAGTCAGGAACGCCTGGTGAAAAGCGATGATCAGGAGGAAGGCCAAAGTAGCAGCGTAGGAGGTCATAATCGTGGGGAAGACCCCGATCATGTAGAGGATGGCGCTCTCCCCTCCGAGCTGAATAATCGCGATCGCCAAACCGAAGGCGGTGTGCGTTATCGTCCTGCGAATCCAGTGCTCCCGATTGAGCGGAAAGCGGCGGCCCAGCCAAAGCACAGTTGGGGTCAAGAGGAGCCAGACATAAACTCCCACCATCCATGACGTCAGATGGTGCCACCAGGGATTCGGATCGTGTGCAAAGAGCTTTTGCACCATGGCTTGGCTAAACAGGAAAAGCCCGAGCGCCGTCCAGACGAGAAAGAGACCTGCATACTGCCGCAGCCTCAGTTTGAGCTCATTTGTCATTTTGTAGTCCGGCGGACGCCGGCTTAATCCTGTAGCCTATCTTAGATTTGGTCGAACACCAGCTGCGTGTTTGACGAACCGGCTTGATGGTGTGATGAACTGGCCGAATCGCCCAGAGGCCTAGGCTGGGTTCGTGACACTCAATTAATAGATTGACCACACTCCCGGTGTTGCGAGCTCTAACAGATGCCGGTCCGGATCCCGGAAATATACACTCACGCCGCCCAAATCCCACGTGCGCTTTTCTTCCACCGTGATTCCATTCTCCATGAGCCACGCCTCCCACGCCGCTAGCTCTGAAACAGCAATCGCAAAGGCGAGATGCAGCTCGCCAGTGCCATCATGGGGGCTCTGAATTGTGCCCGAAGCGCCTCTCTTGAATAGCAATAGGACCTGCCGCGGACCGGCTTCCATCGCGCAGCCGCGTTCTCCGAAGTCGCTGATCACATGGAACCCGAAGATCTTCTCGTAGAATCGAGCCGAACGCGCCACGTCATCGATGTAAAGAGACGTCTCGAGGACGCCATCAGATTTTGGAGGCATAGCTACACTCCGTAGCTCAATCCTATCGCTCGCTGGTTCTGGTGCAAAGTTTGGTTGGGCTTGCCCTTTTGAGCGGTAGGCACAAGAGAAAGGCCCGGAGCGAGGAACTCCGGGCCCTTGCATTATTTGATCAAGAGAAACGTACGCAACGATCGCGTGGATCAGCGCCGCACGACTTGGAAAGTGAGGATCGTAGTTTGTGTCCCGCCTCCGCCAGTACCCGTTATCGTGATCGGGTAGGTGCCGGTCGGGGTGTTTCTGGAGACAGTCAGGACCATATCGGATGTGCCAGAACCCGGCGCGGCGATGGAGCCAGGACTGAAGCTGATGTTAACGCCTGTAGGCTGGCCAGTAGCAGATAAGGCGACGGCCGAGCTAAAGCCGCCAGAGGCTTGGGTCGTGATCACGGCATACCCGCTCGTGCCCTGCCGTAAGTATCCGGAAGAGGGAGAGACGGAGATGGTGAAGCTGCCGGAATTTGGCGCGGTAATGGTGAGTGATACCGTCGTCGATTCTGTGATTCCGCCACCACTGCCCATCACTGTAATCGTGTAGGTTCCCGCCGTTGTGGTCGATGCCACAGCCATGGTCATGGTCACGGAGCCGGATCCCGGTGCACCTATCGTGTTCGTGTTGAAGCTTAAGGTCACGCCTGTTGGCTGACCAGAGGCAGACACGGTTATCGCCGAATCGAAGCCACCCGAAATGGAGGTGCTGATCGTCGAAGTGCCGCCGCTACCCTGTAGTACCGAAACTGAAGAGGGCGAAGCCGAAATGCTGAAGCCCGGTGTTGAACTCGTCGGAGCCAGGGCGTTGATCAGCCCGACGCCGTTCGGGCTGCCCCACCCGGTCACCAGATCATAACCTTGTACAGCCGAAAAACTGCCGGATTGGCCGCTGGTAACGTCGTGGAAATCAGTGTTATAGCTGGACGTCACATTCTGCTGATAGATCGTTGGGTTGATGAATCCGACGCCCTTGTTGTTGCCATTCTTGGCCAACTGTTGGTTGACCAGGGCGACATAACCTGCCCACATAGGCGCAGCGAAGCTGGTGCCGCCATATTCATTGGCGGTGCAGGTGGTTTGGTCGGCGCACACGTAGAAAGTAAAATTCGCGTTTGCCGAGACGTCCGGGCCGTTGCGAAGCGTCGTTGAACCCCTGTTGCTGGAGTTGATGACACCCGAAAGCTGCTGCCAAGAAGGAATCGCTATCCTATCCGGCGAGATGCCGCCGCCACTGTCTGACCATGCGGTCTCCGACGCCCATGCTCCATCCGCGCCGGCCGTGATTAAATCCGTGCCGCCGACGGAAACGACATTCGCATCGTCGGCTGGCCAGGCCTCATTCCTCGATGACCATGTGGAACTGTCACCGGAAGCCACAAAGAAAGTCTGGCCTTGAGCTGTCATCCTCTGGAAGAACGGATCGAGCGTGCTGGGGTCAGCCGGCGTCCATCCCCACGAACAGCCAATTGTCGTAGGCAGCGGGCTGTGGGTGGTCATGGCGCTGATGATGGAGGTATCGGAGGACCCGATGTACACCACCAGACTCGACAAGCCCGGCGCCATACCGATTGCCTGAGTCATATCCAACGTCTGTTCTGTGTCGTCACAGTTGCTCGAACTCAAGCACGAGGTGCTGGTTCCGTCTGTCGAGAGCAGAGTGACCGGCACACTGTTGGTTTGACCAATCTTCTGGAAATAAGTATTCAGATCGGTCAAGTCCGTGCCTGCAAACTCGAGCAGCCCCAAATTCTGGCCAGCGCCCGTGAGCGCCGTTCCGCCATAGTAAGCCGCGCGCATGTCGCTTCCCAAAAAGGAAGCCAAAGGGCCTGAGCCGGTAGTGGCATGAGACACGACCTCGTCGGCGGCAATGCCATGTGCCTTCGCGTAGTCGCTTCTCTTCACGAACCGGGCATGCGGGATGGAGTAATTGTCCAGACCTGAGATGTGCCAGAGCGGGAACGGCAGCGCCGTCGTCGGCTCGCGGTCTGGCGCATAAAACGTCCGGCTCTCGGTGGGGTGTTGGTAGGTTCGCATTGTTACATGAAAAGCGGACTGGGCTGCCGAAACCGTGCCTTGGATCTGCACGTTCATGCCATCGCGGGTGCCACCAATAACCGCGAAGCCGCTCGCTTTCGCAAAACTCACCACAGCGTCATAATCTGCCTGCGTGGGTCCAAACCGCTCGGTGAATTCAGCCACGGTGAGGAAATGCCGGTATGAGGGACTGCTCGGATCGTACAGATCCTTCAGGAACGAATCGAGCCCTGCCTGGTCTCGTATTGTGAGAACGACGTCCAGGTTCATGACCTGGTCTGAGGGCAGCTGCCCGATAGGTTTGGCCTGACCGCTGCGAGTCACTTCTCGAAGATGGTGTGTTAACGGGGAAAGCGACTGCGCTTGGCAAAGGCTATTAACGACCGGGACAAGCGCAACGATCGTTAGCAAAGATGTATTTAGTTTTCGATACAAGATTACCCCTCGGACTTTGTGAGTCCGCTATCAGAAATTTGCGGTTACAGCTATCAGCGGCTGGCCATCCGGGGTCTCCTTCGTGGGTTGAAGCGATGGCCCCGGTCGAACTCAAGGCTCCTAAAGTAGGAGTCCGGGTGCTGGGAGTATAGCACTAATCGGGTATACCAGCGCCTCAGAGTCTTGTCCACTCAGAGTCTTGTCCAATACAAGATGAGCCTGAAGCGGGCGAGGTTCCGGACGCTGAGGATTGAACGTCAGCGTGAGGAATGGGGAGCGAATGAGCCTGGAACAGATCCGGGCTTTTGCGAAAAATCGAGTGAATTCGACGATTGTGGTGTCAGTCGCGGCAATTACCTACATGCCGGTTTTGGGAGTTGGTGTTCCAGTTGGAGGATTTTGCTTCGCGGCCCATGCCTTGTCGAGGTCAATAGCGTCCTGATACACCGAACCGGCCAGTTCCTGACCAGGGAAACGGGTGACATTCAGGTGCATATGATTCAAGCCGTCCGGATACATCACACAAAAATCGGCTGCGCTATCGAGCATGGCTTTGGCGACGATCCCGCGGGCAGGAGGTAGCATCGCCTTAAGAGGCGCCCCGGCTGTCCCAGCCTTCGCTTTCTGCGCCTCGTCTGCTGTGCGCACCGGGAAGAAGACATCGGCCGGCGCGTAAAAACCGTCCATCCCACGCGGGCGGGGAAAGCCGACATCCCATGAACCTGCCGGCATTAGCCGAATAATGCTGCTGACGATGTCAATCAATCGATTCTTGTCACTATCTTCCGAGATAATGTCGCGGCCATCGAAGGCGTCAATATCGATCGCGCGTGCCAGCACCTTGCTGCCCTGAATCACGCCATGCTGAGATTCGCCCCGGCGAACCATGCTCATGATGTGAAGTTGGCCGCTGCTGGCGTTTAGCAGAGATCCCAGAAGAGCAATGATTTCGGGAGCCACGATGATATCGCCCTTTTTGGCAATTGAATTTCTCAGCGCCGCCGCATCGCCCGCTTTCATTACCAGCGTGTTGCTATCGAGCGCATCTATGATTGCCACTTCGGGGAGCTTTGGCCCCCATACCTGAACTAGCAAATCGTCGAGCACTTTAGCGCCGTCTGTCGTATACACACGAGCCAAGCCGTTCCGAAAACCACGCAGCTTGTATGTATACATGTCAGCCTTGATGTCCCCCGACTCCACATTCACCGTACCCGGGAATGCGTTGCTCATATCCTGCAGCAGCAGAGCGCTTGGATTAGGCGATTGCGCCCCGGGTAGTCCCGCGCCCGGATTGAAAGAGAGAGTCGGTCGAAAGTTGGCTGGTGTTGATCCCGGAAAGCTTAGGCGATCGGGACCTCCAAGTTTTATCGAGTTCCGATTGCGAGCTACGCCAATGTCGACGAACTCGCCGCCCTTGACACGCAATGGTGAACTCGGCAAGAGTTCACCGGTAGGTTGCACAAATTGGCCGTTATCTATCGAGCTAATTGCCATGGTCCCTCGATCCACAAGCGGGCTATGCAATCAGCAGTCCAATGTGCGATATGGTGATCGAGCGCTTCCGTCGTTCGAGCCTGTTCAGATGTCTCAACGCTGCAATCAGACTACAAACGTGAAATCGGGCAGCCTGCAAGTTCTTGAAAACCTGGAGCGGGAGACGAGAATCGAACTCGCAACCAACAGCTTGGAAGATTGTGGCTCAGTTGAAAATAAACAACATGTGCGGCCACGGCGTTGCATTCTGAACATCTCCACGCACCGACAGTTCACGCTTTATTTAATCTATCATCCTAACGGAGTAAACGGAGTAAAGCCCGCCTCCGCCCCATTTCTCTTCGTTTTTTGACTGAAATCCTCGCTTGGATCGCCCAACTAGGCTGCTTCGGCAGCCCATAAGGAGCGACCAGAATTGAGTGCCGCAAAACCCACAGAGGTCACCGGATTTGAACGAGCAGGTGAGTTTCTCAAGCGCAGCCATCCCGAGTTGGTGGTCTCCAAACAGAAGCTCCGGCAAGCCGAAGCGATTCAGCTTGTTCGGCTCAAACGGGACAACGTGAATCAAAATCTCGGATTCGCCTCGCGGCCATTTGTGCTGTGCGGGTTGCCGATCAAACGGCCGGCGAAAGGCTGTCTGCTGCATGAGCGCCGGAACGGGCAATTTCTGCTGCAGGTCACCGGGCACCCGACGTACGGGGTCCCCTGG
>DATBEF010000064.1:0-8174 GCA_036269625.1 Bryobacteraceae bacterium
TTCGCAAGCGGATCACCATAATTGTCCGCCACGATCTGAGGGGCGGGCGCTGTAATCGTCGGAGCAACCGGCAGATTCGGCTTCGCCGTATGAACCAATTCCGGCATAACGAATTGCTTCGGAGCCAATTTGGGAGCGGCGCCTTTGCTCACCGGCACAGGATTTCTTTGGCCGCCGCCACCACCGCCACTGGCCTGTGCTTTCGCCGCAGGAAGCTTCGGCTTGTACTCCGGAATGGCAGTGTAGACCAAGTGAACCGCCTCCCTCATCTCTTTTTGAATAGCAGTGGTCTGGAAAATTACACACAATAGCGCAATGACTCCCACGTAGCTACCAGCCGCAACCACGCTCCAACGGCCCTGATGCCCCTGATAGGCGCCCCAAATGCTACCCACTTCCACCGGCTTTGAGGTGACCTCCAGCGGCGGCAGTTTGGGAGGATGTAACGTTTCGCGGATAATGCTGACAATCGATTTGTACCAGGGCTCCTCGATACTTGCTGAAGCTTGAAACAAGGAGCGCCCCAAAGTAGTTTCTCTTCCGGAAAAAATCCGCGCCCGCAGATCGCGCGAAGGAACCGGTACCACCCACGCTGCAAGCATTTCGTTCAGTTCCCGATCTGTCAGTTCTTCATTCTCTAACCGTTCCATATGTTCCAACCTTTCTGTACGGCGCCAGCAGTCGCTTCAATCCTTCCCGGGCGCGGTGCAATCGCGATTTCACAACTCCGACATCGGAATTGACTATCTGCGAGATCTCATTAAGCTGAAAGCCTTCATATTCAAACAGGATCAACACCTCGCGCTGGAGGTCAGGCAATTGCGAGACCATCTGAGCGATCACGACCGACAGCTCTTGATCTATTCGGTGATCCACGATGAATGCAGCTCGATCCTCATCCACTTGCGCATTCGTATGATCGTCTCGGTAACGCTTAAAGGCTAAATTTCTCGCAATCGAGAATAGATATCTCTTCATATCACCGCGATTGGAATCCCAACGCTGTGGCTGATTGAGAATTGCCAAAAAACAATCTTGAGTGATGTCCTCCGCTAGATCCACTCTCCCGACCAGTCTGTAAACAAATCGGTACACCGCCTTATGGTGATCGTCAAATGCTTGTTCGGGCGTCAAATGGCTCTCTATCTAGGTATTACCGTGTGAGTGCCCAAAAGGTACGGGCGGCATAAATTATTAAAGGATTAGCGGAGCTTTTCGCGATTACTGGTGCCAGCGCCTACTTCCGGCACACCCAGCACGACCAGTCATACTTGCAAATAATATGCTCCGGAGAAAATCGCGTTGGCGGCTTCTCCGTGATAAAGCCCGCTAAAATCAGCGTCGCGCCCGGCCGCGCTACACGGCGAAGATCTTCAGCCATCGCATCAATCGCAACAGCGGAGATATTTGCCACAACAACATCCGCCCAATCGGAGCGAATCGCATTCACCGAACCGGCGAACGCCGCCGTTCGCGCGATTTCACGCGTCTCTTGCACCGCCACAGGATCCACATCGCAGGAAACGATAGGCCCTGCGCCCAATTTCGCCGCAACCAGAGAAAGGATCCCGGAACCGCATCCAATGTCCGCGACAGAATCGCCGGAACCCAGATAATGCTCCAACGCTTCGACGCAAAGCTGGGTCGATTCATGTCTGCCCGTGCCGAAGGCCCGCCGGCAATCGATCGTCAACCGCATACGGCCGGACGGCGTGGGCACATGATCCAACCAGGGTGGCGCTACGAAGAAGCGTTCCCCGATTGATATCGGATCCCAATCTTCGCGAGACGCCTGCGTCCAATCGGTGGCCGGTTCTTCACGCTGATCCAGAACTATATCCCGATAGCGGTCCAGCAACCCGTGCATGTCCGCATCGCCCGCAAAGAACGCCCGCAGACCATCAGGCTCTTCCAGTATCCCCGCCGAGCCTTGCTCCCAAAGTTCGGCAACAAGCTGGTCCGCCTCCGCGGAATCGCAGCGGAACAAAATTGACTGCAAGCACCAGTGTACCGGTTGCTACAGTTGTTCGCATACAAGGAGGTCTTGCTGCAATGCCGCCACTAAAACGAAGCCCTGAAGTGGGGCAGGACCTCGGCCTGCGGCGGCCTCTCAGGCCGCCCGGCCACGCGACAATCTTCAACTGCCAGGTTGCTGCGCAACACCGTAAAGCATCACTGTCTGACGCAATTGCATTCGAATCGAACGCCTGTTAATGCGACGACCCCGAACCATTTATACCGTGGCCCTCATCTGGATTTGCTTCCTCGTCCAGGCCCTCTTCTATTGCGTCGAGCAACCGATCTGGGAGGGTCTGGACGAATGGGCGCACTTCGCCTACGTGCAAAACATCTGCGAGCAGGGCCGCATACCCGTTCCCGGAGATGACACCTCAATCGAAGTGTCGCGCTCCTTGCAGGATTTACCGCTTCCCTTCCAACCGGGCGGCCGCATTCGCACTGAGCTGACTCACGATCAATACTGGGCACTATCCCCAGAAGCACGCGCCGCTCGTGAGACGGCACTGCGGCAAATGCCCGCGGCCGCGGCTTGGGAAATCGGCGGAGCGGGACTCTATGAGGCCCAGCAAGCGCCCTTGTACTACGTGCTTATGGCGCCTGTCTATAATGCGTTCCGCCATACATCGCTCGCCGCGCGGCTCCTCGCAATTCGAATTGCAACCGTGATCATCGCCTCCCTGCTCATCCCGCTCGTCTACGCGAATTCGAAAGAACTGTTCGGCTCGAACCGCATCGCTTTATTGATCACTTGCCTCGCCGCCTCCCTGCCCGGCCTCTTAATGGATGTGAGCCGCGCCGGCAACGAGAGTTTAGCGGTCGTCCTCGGCGCGGCCATGACTCTCATCACGCTGCGAATGATCCGGCGTGGCGCCCGGATGCGGGACTGGCTGATCCTCGGCCTCATCCTCGGAGCGGGACTTCTCACCAAGGCTTATTTCCTCGCCTTTCTCATGACTGCTCCGGCCCTCGCGTTGCTGCTGGCGCTGCGTAATCACAGGCTGCGTAATCACAGGTGGAAGCAGGAAGCCAAAGGTGCTGCCGTGGCGCTCGTGATTGCGATATTGCTAGGCGGCGCCTGGTATGCGCGTATGGAACGCCTAACCGGTTCGCTCTCTGGCGAGAAAAATTTGGCCGCAATCGCCGACCAGGGCTTCGCAGCAAAGATCGAAGCCGCCGCGCACGTTAATTGGGTCCGCATTGTTTATGATCAGGTCTATTCGCAAATCTGGCTCGGCGGTTGGAGCTTTCTGCGCGGCCGGCCCTGGATGTATGCGGTATTCGAACTGCTCGCGATCCTCTGCGTCATAGGTTTGGGCCGTTACGCACTCAATCACAGGGCGCGCCGGCGATTCACGCGAATCGATGTCGCTTTGGCAATGCTGGCCGTCACAATTATCCTCTTCGAGCCCGGACTCTTCTATCAAGCTCTGGCGGTTTATATGATGACTCATGAAGCTTTCGGTCCAGGATGGTATTTTTATGTTGTCCTTGTGCCTGAGTTGCTGCTGCTTATGGCCGGCGCGTTGGCCCTGCTCGGCAGACATCGCGCCCAAACCGTCGCCGCGGCCGCCGCGCTCTTCGCACTCGCTCTAAACCTATACACCATGCATCTACTTCTCTTGCCCTATTACACCGGCCTCATCGTGCACGCTGCAAACGGGTCGTTCCACGCCGCCCATCTCGCCGTAGTGTTGCGGGAGATCCATCTGTCTCAAATCCTCAGAACACCATTTGTTCACGCGGGCGTCATCTCCCCCGCATTTTTCACAGTATTCTGGATCGCCTATGTCTGTTCGGCTTTTTGCGCCGCTATCATAGCGTTTCGAATTTCGTCTATTTCCAGAAACCGCGTCACCTCCAAGGCCGCTTTTGCGTCTGCCTTCAAAGATGTCTAATCAGCAGAACGCCACGATGTTGTCGTGGCCTCAGCTCGAAGGGCGCGTCGCCGGTGACGGGTACCGGTTGAATCGATACCTGAACGGGTCGGAGACCGCGGGAAGGTTTGAGGCACGGCTTGAGACTAAGACCGGCGGCACTGAACCCCGAGACGTAAGAGTAGAGCTGTTCGCGCTGACCCCGCGACAGGCCCGCGAACGCTTCGAACTCTGGCGAAGCCTTCAGCTTTTAAGTCGGCCTGAGATTCTGAAGATCATTGCCAGCGGATCGGCCGATTGGCCCGATCTGCATTTTGAATACCTGGTGACGGAAGTACCCGACGAAACTCTGGCTGGCGCCCTGCAGGAACGGCCGCTTAACGACGTGGAAGCGCGCCAGGTGCTCGAAAGCGTGTCGAGGGCCCTGGCCATAATGCACGATCGGCAATGCGTCCATGCGTCGGTGCAGCCGGCAAATATTTTTGCCGTCGGAGATGCAATCAAATTGGGTGTGTCCACTGTGCAGCGCCCTGGCGCTTCCGACATTCTCGCTGAACCCTCCGACTATCAGGCGCCCGAGGTCGGTTCATTTGCTTTCTCCCCCGCATCTGACATCTGGTCGTTGGGAGTGACCCTGTTTCAGACGTTAACCCGCGAGTTGCCCGGCGATGATGCCGCCGAACGGGCCGCTTTATTGCCCGCGCCGTTCTCGGAAATCCTGAAGCATTCTCTTGACCCAATCCCAGCCAAACGTTGGACCGCGCGCCAAATTCTGGAACACCTGGGCGCTCCCGTCCCAGAGCATCCGCCGGTACTGGACAAGGCCCCACCGCCATCTTCGCCGCCCGCCGATCGTGTCGATCTCGGACTTCCAAAACGAAGTTTCCCGGTATCGCCCTACGCGATCGCCGCCATAGTGTTGTTCCTCGCCTTCCTGTGGATGATCTTCGGCCACAAGAGTTCGCAACGGCATGTCGGTCCCCCGAGTCCGCAGCCTGCCGCAGCACAGACCCCGGTTCCAACGCCCACACCCATCGCTCCAAGCGCGCCAGCGAGGTCAACGCCCGCGCGATCCGCATCCGCCACGCCTCCACCATCGCACCAGCCCATTTTGCAGAAGGAGAACGTGCCAGTACGAACGCCCTCCTCCGCGAACGGCCCGGTGAATTGGCGCGTCGTTGCGTTCACCTACGCTCGTGAGAGCGATGCGGCGGCGAAAGCGGCGTCTTTAAATCAAAGCAATCCCGATCTCCACGCTCAGGTCTTCTCACCCCAGCCTGGCCGCTTCGTCGTGTCCATCGGGGGCTGGATGGACGTGAATGAGGCGAAACGCGTCCGGCAAGAAGCCCTTGCTAAAGGCCTGCCCCACGACACCTACGCCCAAAACTTCCACCGAGAGTAAAACTCCTTTCGCCAAACAGGCCCTTGCGCATCCAGTTCCGCCCGCCCTCGTGCGCGGGTTGGCCCAGCGCCAATGGGATGCGATCATCGTCGGCGCCGGACACAACGGTTTGGCTTGTGCCGCCTACCTGGCGCGTGCCGGTAAACAAGTTCTCGTTTTAGAAGCCCGCAATCGCCTCGGCGGAGCCTGCACCATCGAGGAGCCTTGGCCCGGCGTCTTCATGTCGCCCTGCGCTTATTTGGCCGGTTTGCTGCATCCACGCGTGATCGAGGAGTTGAATCTGCCCGCCAGAGGATTCTCGTGGACGCCCGCTTCGAACGGGCTCTTCATCCCCTTTGAAGACGGCTCCAGCATTCAGCTCTACGATGATGACGAGCGGTGCGACGCCGAAGTGCGGCGCTTCTCCCCGCGCGATCTGGACGGCTGGCGCGCTCTTTGCGACGTGATTCGCCGCTTGCGTGACGCCCTACGGCCCGAAGGCGATTGCGATACGTGGATCGGTGACGCGCCCACGCCTGAGCAGATTGACGACCGCCTCGGTAGCGATGAAGAAGCGCGCTGCCTCCTCTACAAATGGTCAATTGCCGAGTTCGTAGACCGTTACCTGACTGATGAGCGGTTGCGAATGGGCTACCTCGGCCAAGGCGTGATCGGAACCAACGCAAGCCCGTTCGATGCCGGCACGGCTTCGATACGCTTCCATCACGCCTCAGGGCGCCTTGGCGGCCTTCCCGGCGCTTGGGGCTACGTCAAAGGCGGCATGGGCATGGTCTCGTTCTACTTGTTGGAAGCGGCGAAGGAGGCCGGCGCCGCCATTGCGGCGGGCGTTCCCGTAACACAAATCATTCCCGGAGAAGGCGTGCGGCTCGAATCGGGCGAACGCATCCTTTCACGTGCCATCGTCTCCAACGCAGATCCACGCACAGCCCTGCGCCTGCTAGGCTCAGCGGCCGATCCAGATTGGCGTGCGCGGGTCGAGTCCATCCCCATCGAAGGCTGCACCCTGAAAGTGAATGTCTGGCTAAGGGAGCTGCCGAACTTCCGCGCGCGCCCCGGCGCCAGTGAGCCTCACCATTACGGTCAAGTGAACACCCCATTAACTAAGTCGGAATGGCGTGATGGTTACGCCGCGGCCAGCGCCGGTCGGTTGCCAAAACACCTCTGGACCGAGCTGTACTTCCAGAGCGTACACGATGAAACCGTCTGTCCGCCCGGCACACATACGATGAGCGTGTTTTCCCAATACGTGCCATATCGCTTCGCCGAAGGCACTTGGGACGATCAACGCGAGACCGCTAAGCAACTCGCCTTTGAAGCGCTGGCCCGTTTCTGCACTAACATTCCCGATGCTGTAATCGAGGCCGAGGCCTTAGGACCAACCGACATCGAGCGCGAAGTCGGCCTCACCGGCGGCCACATCTTCCAAGGCGAATGCCTTCCTCCCTTTATGTGGAGCCACCGCCTGAGCGCGCGAACCCCCATGCCCGGCGTGTATCTGTGCGGCGCAGGCACTCACCCCGGAGGGAGCGTGATTGCCATCAACGGCCGCAACGCCGCCATGGCCGTACTTGCCGATACGGCTTGACGGGGACGAGTTGCGTCTTGTGTCAGTAGTCCTTGAGGCGAATCGAGTTTCCAATCCTCAGCGGCACTTCGATCATCATGTTCTTCCAGGGAGTGTAAGGCAAAATCTTCCACATCTGGGTGCTCAGCCACAGCCGGAAGCGCGTTCGAGGCACAAACCAGTTGGTTCCTCCGTCCGCGATTCCCTGGCACTGCTTCACGAAATCCCGCATCAAGCTTTCATATCTCTCAAATGCGACCGCGTAATCTCCGTCAGCCTCCGCCAGTTCGCCGGCGAGAACATAGGCGCCCACCACCGCCATGCCGGTTCCCATCCCAGAAAGCGGTGAAGGGCAGTACGCCGCGTCACCCAGCAAAACGGCGCGGCCTGCGGACCATCGGTCCATCTTCACCTGACTGACAGAGTCGAAATAGAAGTCTGGGGCGGCTTCCATCAATTCCAGTAGACGTGGTATCTCCCAACCTTCCTGCTGAAAATGATCCCGTACTATCCTCTTCTGCTGCTCAATGTCGCGCCGGTTATATTTGAGCGGCTCAGTGGCGAAAAAGAACGACGCCTTCGCTTCCCGTTGATCGCCGCCACTGAAGATACCGACCTTCTTGCCTAGCGTCCCGTAGTACAGTCCACTCCGGTCAAGATTCAGATAGTTGGGAATGGTAAAGATCGAAACATAATAGCCGAGATACCGCTCGAACTTGGCCTCTTCGCCGAATGCGAGCGACCGCACCTTCGAATGCAAACCATCGGCGCCCACAACCAGATCGAACCTCCGGCGTCCACCTTGCTGAAACTGCACGTCTACGCCGGCATCGCTCTCCTCCATGCGGGCTATGCTGTCATCGAAAATGTATTCGGTCGTCTCACGCGTCGCCTCGTGAAGGATTCTTGCCAGATCGCCGCGCATAATCTCAAGTTCGCCGCTGGTGAATCCGTCCGGCATGCTTGCCACCTTCTTGTTATCCCGATCCACAATCGTAATCGCGCCGATGCGCGTTTGCATCCGCTGCACCTCTAGCAGGAGCCCCATGCGTTCGAGCACGCGAACAGAAGCTCCACGAAAATCGACCGCGTACCCGCCCGGCCGCACCGCTGGCGCACGCTCCACAACCGTCGGGTGGAACCCATACCGGCGAAGCCAAAACGCTAATGCCGGACCGGCCACGCTCGCTCCAGAGATCAGGATGCTTTTGTTTTTCATGAAATAGTCCTCACTTCGAAAAATATAGAACAATCGTCTTACACATTTGTTCTATACGAGCGTCTGGAACATTTGTTCCTTCCGGCCCTAAACTCT